>WJKA01000440.1 GCA_014729375.1 Chitinivibrionales bacterium | reverse complement strand
ATGTTCTTTTTTTTGGCGAAAGCCCGAACACGACGGCTGAAGTGACCGGCAAAGCGCATCAGGTGGGTATTGTCCAGGTTGTCATCATTGCCAGCGAGCATACGCCACCACGTTCTGAACCCGCCACCGCCCTGGATGAAGGGGTTGTAGGCCGTGAGAACTATACGGTCGACACAATCATAGGTTGCGTCAAGATGCTCGCTATAATATTCACAGAACATATCCTTCATATTGCACCTGGTTTCGAAAAGGCTAAATATAAATATATTTTCCTTAGCGGGGTGCGTTGCGAGGGGGCGAGACGCGTGCGAAGTGTAACGGAGCACAGAGTGCCGCTCCTTTGCAGGAGGGGGTGTGCCCCAAGATACAGTCGATCTGAGCGCGCATGATATGAAAGGGGCGACAGTGTGGTCGAGGCGTTCGGCCGGGCAGTCGAAAATTACCATACCTGCAGATGCGCTCTCACCGGGTTCGTACATTCTCCGGGCCGGTGACGGCATTTCTTTGCGGTCAAAGAAGATTTCATTACGGTAGATGTGCACGAAACAGCAGGTAAAAACGGTAATTTAAACTGCAATATAGTGCAACAGGAGCTGAAAATGCCGATGTTTTTTCTGCGGCATTAGTTTGATGTTTTTAGTACATTATTATAAAAGGCAATTTTTGACAAGCCAATCCGGGGGGCTTTTATGAAAAGCATAAGTGCTGTATTCCTTGCATTTTCTCTTTCTTTTTCAGCGACCTTTTATGTTTCTCCAGACGGTGATGATTCCAATGACGGCTCTGAGGGCAGTCCTTTTGCGACGTTTCATGCTGCCCGTGATGCACTTCGTGCAGCAGGCGGCGGCGGAGAAGCAATAGTTAAAGGCGGAAACTATTTCCTGACGGAGCCGATTTCACTTGATGAACGGGACAACAATACCACCTGGAAAGGCGCGGGTGGTGAAGAAGCCTGGATTTTCGGCGGCCAGCGTATTACCGGCTGGGAGCCGGCCGATGGGAATATCTATCGTGCAAAGCTGGAACTCGGGCCGGATATTTCTCTTGACACAATGGCCTGGACCCTTTCTGAAAACGGAAAATACAGCAGGCACGCCCGCTTTCCCGATATCCACGAGGGGATACGGCACGGCGCAACGATGGGTACCAATGCGACCGACAGGGGCGTAATGGACCCGCTGACATACAACCCGGATGATGCGCCTGCCGGGTGGCAGGATGATTATCATATGCGGTTGACTATCGGGCCTAACGGGTGGTTTTCTGAAACATGGCCGGTCGATAATGTGGACTTTGCCGGCCACATTATCGAACTTGACGGTCGCGACTGGGTGCGCGGCTCATATTCATTGACGGGGTCCACTGATTTTATCGACCTTCCCGGAGAATGGGCCATTGCGGAAGATGGATATCTGTATTACTGGCCCAAACATTCGCCGATACAGGACCAGCTTATCGTTGTGGGTACGGTGTTGCGTATTTTCGACATTAAGGGAAGTTCCGAAACCGACCTGGCAGAAAATATTGTCATTGAAGACCTCTTTTTGTCAACAACGGACTGTACGTATCGAGGAATTTCCAGCAAGCAGTCACCGGATAGGCTTGGTGACGGCTCTCATTATAATTGCGACCATGATTATACCCGCCACGGAATTGTCACCTTGCAGAATGCAATTAATTGCACGGTCCGGAACTGCAGAATGACGAATGCCGGGATCATGGGGGTAATGATTGATAAATATGCCCAGGACAATACGATTGAGAGTAACTGGATAGAAGGGATCAATTATCACGGAGTAAGCCTTCAGGGATACTGTGTTCATTACGGGCCGTGGGAACTCATCAATCGTGGCAATATAATCCAGAATAATTATATCTACCGGACCTCACGGTTGTGGAGTAACGGGGCTGGTGTGTATATGCATCAGAGTGGTGAGAATACCATTCAGCACAATGAAATCCGCGAGATGGTCCGGTATGCGATTACCATGAAAGGCGGCGGGCCTGATGTTATTGGCATGAGCGCCAATGCGTGCGCAAAAGGAGAGCCTGATCCTGATTGTGTTGAGAAATATGTAAAAACAGAGGGCAATGAAATCAAGTATAACGATATTTCTCATGTAATGCATTCGAGCAACGATGTCGGTCCGATTGAGTCCTGGAACTGCGGCATTAACAATGCAGTATTTTCGAACCTGCTTCATGACTGCTATCATATCACTGTTGATGTCCGCACCTGGAACAGGAGCGGCGACCCTGAAGTTGCCGATATCTCGCATTCAAGCGGGACCTCGAACCGACGTGTGATCTATAAAGATGCCGGTGGGGGTGTTGAGGTCCGGGATAATGCCGGATACAATATTATTGACGTCACCCAGCGGAGTGAAGCTTTTGCCCTTACCCGGTCGGCCCTGAAAAGGATCGTAGAGTCAAAGGGGTGGGACTGGAACCAGTACGGACTTCGCTCAACATTCAAATGGTATGGAACTACTCCGGCGACTGCGTCTCACCAACCCGATATACAATGGTACGAGGAGGTCGTACATGATCCGGAGTACATTGATGAGTTTATCATGAACCGATACCCCGGCGGAACCGGATTGACCGGGACCTATTTCAGCGACGGAAATTTCTCGAACCAGAACAAAGTGCAGGTCGATTCGGTTGTTTATTTTTCCTGGGACGCATCTCCTGCAGGATCATCACAATGGTCTGCCCGGTGGGAAGGCTATGTCGTGCCGCCTGCAAGCGAAAAATACCGTTTCTTTGTCATATCAGGCTCGAGCATGGACCCCACGCTCTGGATTGACGGCACACAGGTGCTTGATCCGAATACCGATAAAATGGATGTCAACTCCGTTCAGGGCTCATCAGTACGCCCATCGGGTATCCTGGACCTCGAAGCTAATACATATGTTCCTGTTAAACTTGAGTTGGTCGCGGGATCAGGCAGCGGTTTCATGGGGCTGCAATGGTGGAGCCAGACCGAAATTCCGGTGGGCCCGGTTTTTGAATATCACCTGTTCCCCAGTGACCATGATGTCTCGAGACCGCCTTCAGCAGCACGGAATACTCCAGCCGGCGCAGTGAATAGCGCGGCCATTTGCGCGCTGTGGAGCCGCGGCGATATATCGATTTCTGTGGCCCATGCCCCGATCGAATCAGTGAAACTGATGGGCCTCAACGGCGCGGTAGTGGCCCGCAAACGGGGCGGGATCGGCAATTCATGCACTATCGATTGTCGTGGATACTCATCGGGTATGTATTTCCTCCAGGTGAAAGCCGGCGACAAGCACCTGCTGAAAAAAATTGCGGTAGGACGCTAACTGACACGGGCTGCTTCGCAAACACAAAAAGAAATCAGGCATGAGCTGCTGTAACGTAGGGCAGCTCAGTTGCCGTGGGCATTACCGTGGCGGGCGATACGGTTGTCAAGTCGTGATGCGATTGTATAATGCTCCTGCGCTTTCTTCCTGTTGCCCGATTTGAAATAGGCGGCGGCAAGATTAAAGTGCGCAATCGCATAGGTGTTCTCAATCGAAACAGCCTTGTGAAGATATTCGATCGCCTCAGAGAACTTTCCCTGTTTCTGCAGCGCAACTCCTAAATTATTATATGCCTTGGGCATGCCCGGTTTAAGCTGAATAGCCTTTTTGTAATGCCTGATAGCCTGGTCTATCGTGCCCCTGGTTTCAAGTATCACGCCGAGGTTGGTATGGGCCTTTTCAAGAGCAGGATTGATTTCAAGCGCTTTATAATACAATGATGCCGCCTTGTCATGATTTCCCTGCTGCTGGTGAATGTCCCCTAATTTAAAGAGTACCTGCTCGTTTTCAGGATTAGCCCTGCGGGCCTGATTGTAGGCATCGATCGCCATGCCTGTGTCGCCGTCCCGCAGCAAGGCATCACCGGAGCGTATTAATGAATAGTCATTAACAAAGTTTTCTGAGATGTTTTTAATACGGTGCGGAGATGCGTTGACAAATTCAGGGATATTTGCTGCGCGGTTTTCTGCAGTGAACCGCTCCAGCAGCACCGGACGGCTGCTCCGGCCGTGTTTATCTATATGAGTGAGAAACAGTTGCGTATAATCGGATAACTCTTTGGATGAAAAGACCAGCCATTTGCCGTTCGGCGACCAACTGTGCCAGGAATTCATACGTGACAGATTGCAGGCCATCTCTCGTGGAGAACCGCCATCAGCAGGCATAATATACAGCCGTGAATCGGGCTGGAGCAGCATGTAGCTGTCGGATTTGCAGAATACGATCCACGCCCCGTCGGGGGAATACCTGGCAAAGTAATTACTCATGCCGTTATCCGCTGCGCCTCTCAGGGGACGGGCTTTCCCGCCATTGCCGTTGTTAAATGGTACGCGGTACAGATCGAACCGGAATTTTTTCCCTCCCTCGAGAAATTCCCGGCAGTCTTCCCTGCTCAGGAGCACCTTGTCACCCGCACCTTCAAGCCGGTATGCTTTACTCCGGGCAAAAACGATATGGTTACCGTCGGGACTCCACTCCGGGTTACTCTGCACGTACTCGGGATTATCCGCGCCCGGGAGCGATTTGAATTTGCCGGTCTCTCTGGAGTAGGTACAGAGAATACCTTTTACAGGAAAGAATAGCTGCGAGAAAGCACGCTCGGCCCTGGGCACGAATACCGAACGGTCTTTGACCGTGCTGACAACATAGTTGCCGCAAGGAGACACCCGGGACAGCAGGCCGAATGTCGGATTGATACTGTCGGTCTCACGCCGAAAATCCGCCCAGGAAATAATTGTGCCGGGATTTATTTCCATATGAGCAGTAACTTCCATGGTAGCATACGATCCTTTATCATTTGCATAGTCAATATCCATGCCCAGGATGGCGCCGTCGGAAGAAAAAGAGTGGCAATTGCCGCATACCGGAAGGTTTTTCAGGACCGCTGGAGGACGGGTACGTGACCCAACCGGGCCGAATCGCCATTGTATGTGTGACGGGTCCTTGACGGCATCGACAAACGGGAGGTTTACTTCACGGTAAAAAACCGGGCTGCCGACACTGTCGGGCGAGGTGTGTATCGTTATCGATCCGGTGGAGACGAAACGGAGACCGCCCAGCAGCGATACTGCTATGCCGGTTACGGTGATACGCGCCGAGGACCCCATAGTGCCGGATTTAATCCTTTCCCACTCAGGCTCACGGGGGCGATAGGAACCGGATAATGACACACGGGAGCATGAATAGTCAGGGTTTTCACACTGGATGCGGACAAGCCAGCGATCAACATCAGGGGCGCTGTCGCGCCACGTGATAACCGGAGCAGGAATTTCAGGAGGAAATACAGCATTGTCAAACGGATATTGTATTGTCACGTCGCCCGCAGCCGGTTTGTCTGTCTGGAGCACGGCCAGTTTATCCGGGTTGTCCAGAAGCAATCGGCATCGGATTCTTATAAAAACAAAAAGAATGGCAATGCACATAAGTATTGCGCCGGTAATAAGGATCGTATGCTTTTTTTTGCCTGGTGTCATGGTTGTATTACCGGAAAATCAGTTTTTGAGCGGTTTCCAGTACGGAAGCGGATTCTACCTGCTATATAACTTCAAATAAAGAGGCGGTTTCAATTTGTCCGGATGCTTCAAATGCAATGGTACATGGTGGCATGAAGCACGGCATGGCCTTCCAGGCCACCATATCACATTACATATCCATATGCATAGTAACTGTAAATAAAATACATTATTTCCGGCCGGATTGCCGCTTTACCTGCGGTAAGCCGAACACAATCTTCAAATAGGGCAACTGCGGCAGGTATTGAGCGGCCCTGCTGTAATAGAAACCCGCCTGTTGTCGCATCTGTTCTTTGCGCTCTTTCTGTTCCGGAGGTGTAAGCATATAGGCGAGTGTGCTGCGATGTCCCATGAGCATATTGCTGAATCCCTTGTGGATACTATTGATCGAATCCGCTATCGCGTTTGCTGAAGTGTCGGGAATGTTGTCGATCAATGGAAAAGGACTTTGCAATTGCCGGGCGAAAAGTTTGAGGAGCTCCATATGTGTAAAATCTTTTGAGTTCTGGCGGAATTTGAAAAATTCGATAACCGGGCGGTTTTCGGTGTTGAGAACATCGATATCATCGACGAGATCCTCTAATCCGCCCCGCAAGAGCGCGCATTGTGCCAGGAATTCCGCGGGAGTGTGAAAAGGCGTATGCTGAAGACGGCTGATATCCTTTTCGACCACGGGTCGTGCAAGCTTGCGCGCAATGCTCTGGTAATTGAATGCGATCGGTTGCTGAGAGCCGATAAGATGCGCGTGTGCTGATGATGTAAACGAGTGAGGCAGAAGCCAGAGGGTCGTATAGGGATAAACCCTGTTAAACGTTTTTACCAGTATTTTAAAATCCTCTGTTGAACGAACGTGCAGGGGAAGCCAGAGACACTGGATACCGTTTTGTCTCAGACGGCTTTTGCATTTTGCAAAAAATTCTTTTGTATAGAGTCCTGCGCTGGATTTATTTGCCTGCGGGTGGATCGGTCCCGAATAGATGATATCGTATTTTTTTTGGGTCATCCGGATGTAATTGAGGCCGTCCTGAATAATAAGGCTAAAGCGGGGATCGCTGAAAACATTGTTGTTCATTGAGCTGAAGAATTTCTTTGCAGCCTCGACAACGCCTTTACATATTTCAATGGCATCGAGTGATTTGACCTCGTCATACAGCAGCATCGAGCCGCAAGTGCCGCCTGCACCGAATGCAATGATCAGGGCGTCAAGGGGACCTTCCTTCAGAAGACACATCAGGTGCGAGGGGTAAATATGCGAATGAAGGTCATGAGAGCCGCTGCTTGCCACCTGAAGTCCGTCAACGATCATCTCGCGTCCGTACGCGGCACTTTCCTTGACAAGAACATTTCCCGTCGGGTGCTCATTGAAATACAGCAGCTTTTCATCGGCCCGGCTGGCGTCGGTGCGAAGGGTCCTTTCCAGAAATTCCTGTGCATCGGTCGGGGCCAGAACGATCAGGAAAGCACCGCCGGCAATAATAACGGATGAAGCAGTCGTTTTTACGCGGGATGATATCCGTTCTTTTGTTATTATCAGGATAATTGCAACAATAAAAAACAGAGCAGCGTCCAGCGCGATAAGCGGAAAAAGGCCGATTGCGGGCATGATAAAAAAGCCGGCGGCAAGGGAACCGGCAATCGCACCGATAGTGTTGGCCCCGTAAATAAAGCCGACGCCCCGGGCTGTGCTGTGACGTTGATCCGAGTATATAGCGGAAAACAAGGGAAACGCAACACCGAACAGCAGTGACGGCAATCCGAACAGGATTGCAGAAACGGTCACCTGCTTGAGTCCAACGCCGAAATTGTTGTTCAACGGCCCGGCAAAAAACACCGCAAAATTATTGACTCTCTGCGCAAGGGGGAGTATAAACAGTGATCCGAGGACCGACGCGCCGATTGCGCATTCAACAAATATCAGCGCGGCCCGCTTGTTTGTAATATTCTTAACAAACAAAGAAAAGAGCCAGCTTCCGCACCCGATCCCGGCAAGGACAACCGAAATCATTGCGGCAAACGCATAGGAGCTCGGGCCGATAACCCATACCAGCGTGCTGGTCCAGGCAAGTTCCAGGCCCAGCGCGGCAAAACCGGAGATACCGTAAAGAAGCGGAAGTAACAGTGGTATATCCCGGACCGGCGTTTCTTTTTTATTTTCCGTCAGCGGTGATGGTGTGCGACCGGGAGGGACCGCTGCATCGGGCTGTTTTTGTCTCGACAGCACCCGGGCTGCTGTTCCCGCAAGAATATTCAAGGCTGCTGCCATGATAACGGTTTGTGTAATTCCGAACGCACCGATAAAAAAATAGCCTGAAAAAAAACAGCCGATTACCGCGCCGAGGGTGTTTATTCCATAGAGCTTCCCGGTCCACCCGCCGGAATCAGGTATGTCTCTGGTAATATATGAACTGATCACGGGAAGCGTCGCGCCCATAAGGGTGCACGGGATGAGCATCATTGTAAAAGAGAAAATAAGCCGGATTATGGTCACGGCCGGAAGCGGCGGGTTAAACCAGCGGAACAACCGGACATAGAATGCATCGGCAAGGTTGATACCCGGGAGGACCAGGAGCGCACAAACGCCGATAAGCAGTTGCATAGTTCCATAGAGCTCAAGTCCTTTGCCGGGTGTTGTAAATTGCCGCCCGGCAAGCAGGCTCCCAATGCCCAGCCCGCCCATAAATGCCGCAAGGACCGTGCTGTACGCATACACGGTATTTCCAAATACAAGCCCGAACATCCTGCCCCAGACAATCTGATAAATCAGCCCGCTGCAGCCGGAGATGAAAAACAGTATGGCAATACGTGTTGTTTTTTTCATGGACAGCGCATCTCCATTCGAGAGTTCAGGGTAATACGTGTAGCGCGCATGCTTTCATTCCGTCTGGGTCGCTTTGTCCTGCTGGTTACTGCTTTTCGGCTTTGTCATAGCTCAAAGCGCGCAGCATTGACTCGAATTCTCTGAGCGTTTCGTTCAGTCCCTCGCCGGTGACGGACGATATTCCCAGCCATCCCCGGGGTATTTTCTTTTTCCGGTCACCCGGCAGAATGTCGCATTTTGTAAGGATACAGCATCGTGGTTTATCGGCGAGCAACGGGCTGTATTTCGAAAGCTCGTTGATAAGGACCTGGGCATCCGATTGAGGTGATTCCGATTGGGATTCCACCAGAATCGCCAATGCTTTTGTTCGCTCGATATGGCGGAGAAAGCGGTGTCCCATTCCTTTCCCGGTGTGCGCACCGTCAACCAGCCCCGGAATATCTGCAATAACAATCGAACCGGAGTACTCTGCAGCTTTTGCAATGCCGAGATGTGGCTCTGTTGTTGTAAAGGGATAGTCGGCTATTCGGGGGTGCGCGCGTGAGAGTTTCGAGAGCAGGGTCGATTTGCCTGCATTTGGTCTGCCGACCAGGCCGATATCGGCGAGAACTTTGAGTATCAGACGAAGTTTTTTTTCTTCGCCCGGCTTTCCCGGTTCAGAGCGCTCGGGATTGGGATTTCGTGAGGAGGCGAGTGAAGCGTTTCCTCTGCCGCCTCTTCCTCCGCGCGCAACAACGGCCGCTTCATTTTCATCAAGACAATCATAGAGAATGTCTCCCGTACGATCGTCGACAACCAGTGTTCCGAGGGGCACACTGATCACAATATCGGCTCCGTCTTTGCCGTATTTGTTTGATCCTTTTCCATGCTGTCCGCGTTCGGCCTTATATGATTTTCTGTAGGCGGCGTCCTGCAGGGTATGCAACTGCGTTGAACCCTGAATTGCAATATTCCCACCCCGCCCGCCGTTTCCACCGCTGGGAGGACCTTTGGGCCGGTATTTTTCTCGGCCGTAGGCAAAACATCCGTTTCCGCCGTCTCCGGCCTTTACCGAAACAACCGTTTCGTCAATAAACATTTCCAATACCCCGGGGATGTACTGGCGGCAGAAAGAAAACTATGTGTCCGATTTATTCCCGTTTTTTTTCGCGGTGCCTTCGCCTGTGCTGGATGTCGATTCTTTTTTATTTTCCTTTGACGGCGTTTCCGAGCCTTGTTCCGCTTTCTGCGCCTTTTTATACGATTCGGAGCGGTAATCGGTGATATAAAAACCGCTTCCCTTGAATAAGAACCCGGCGCCGCCGGATAAAAGCCGCCGGACTTTGCCCGTGCAGCCCGGTGTTTTGCATTGGGTTAATGGTTTGTCGTTAATTGGTTGAAATTCTTCAAATATCAATCCGCATTTTTCGCATTCATATTCGTAGGTCGGCATTGCAGTGACTCCTTTGTCTCCCGGCGGAGCGTCGTTTGTCAATACATCCACGCAGGAAAGGGTATAAGATAAATTATGTTCTGCGAAATCGTCAATTAAGCATAGAGATCGTGATCGTCTGAGCCGGCAATGGATACCGTCACGATATCCCCCGGGCGATAATTCCCGTTCTGGATAAAAACATTGCCGTCAATCTCTGGGGCGTCTCCACGGGTCCGTCCGGTCCAGGCGTATGCATACATTGACAATTTACCGTCTATTATGACCTCGCAGCATTGCCCGCGCCTGTGGAAAAGCTTGTCTGCACTGATCTCCCGCTGCATTTCCATGAGCCGTTCGCATCGCTTCAGCGCGGTGGATTTCCGGGGACGGGGCCTGATTTTATACGCAGCAGTACCTTCCTCGGGAGAAAATGGGAACACGCCCACACGGTCGAATTTCGTGTGCTCTGCAAACCGGAGTAGTTCATCAAATTCGCGGCTTGTTTCCCCGGGGTAGCCGAGAATAAAAGATGTTCTCAGGGTGGGTGAATCAACATATTTTCTGATTTTGTCGATCAGTGTACGGATTCCCCGGTCTCCCGGTCGTCGTTTCATCGAGCGCAGGATAGTATCGTTGATGTGCTGCAGGGGGATATCGAAATAAGAACACAGCCGGGGTTCAGATCCGATCAGGCGGAGCAGCGAATCATCGACCCGGCCGGGATAGAGATACATCAGGCGAATCCAGGGGAATTGAGTGTGTTTCAGCAACTGCTCCAGAAGATGCGCCAGCGACAACCCCTTGTCAACGCCGTATGATGTGGTATCCTGTGAGACGAGGATGCATTCACGGACACCCTGTTCCTCAAGCCACCGGGCTTCTTCCAGGCATGAGCGGCAGGTGCGGCTTGTAAATGGCCCGCGTATGTGAGGGATTGCACAGAAGCTGCAGCGTTGCGAGCACCCGTCGGAAATTTTCATATACTGCGTTGCCCGCGGGCTTTGCAGCGCGCGCAGAAAAGTGGACGGCACGGGATACCTGAAACGCCGCCCAAACTCCTGCTGCCACCGGTCAAGGCTGAGCCAGAGGTCAACTTCGGGAAGGTCGCGTTTTGCCTGGTCCCTGTACCGCTGGGAAAAACATCCGGCAACAGCCAGGCAGCGACATCTGCCGCTATTTTTAAACGAGGCCATTTCCAGAATCGATTCTATGGTCTCCTCCCTGGCCTCCTGAATAAATGCGCAGGTGTTAACGATAATAATTTCTGCATCTTTGAAATCAGCAACAATGGTATAGCCACATTCTGCAAAGGAAGCGAGCATCCGCTCACCGTCAACCCGGTTTTTTGCGCATCCCAGATTAAGCAACGCAATGGTTGACAGGCAAGATCCGGATTTTAATGGATTCAGAGTATTGCGCATGATAGATATTCCCAAACGTGATGTTTTCCCGCAGGATTTTTGTGCAGTACCAGCGGGACCGTTAACGTACCGGCACAATGTGCAAGCAGAAAAAAAGGGCGTGCCGAATTCCGGCATACCCTGAATACGAATGGCTGATGGAAAAAGTTATTACCAGTCCGAATCGCTGGATTCCGAGCCCCAGTCGGAATCGCCGCCCCAGTCGCTCTCGCCCCAGTCGTCTTCTTCGGACGTACTGCTTTCCGCCGGTGTTTCCTCTTCCGCAGCCGGCGCCTGCTCCGGCGTAGTCCGGGTTTGCGGTTCAGGTTCGGGATCGGCTGCCGGTGTTGCCTGCTGCGGTTGGGGTTCAGAAACAGGCCCTGTTTCCGCAGTAGTCTCCGTGTCCCATTCGTCCCCTGCAGAAGCTTCGGCAGCAGGAGTGGTTGCCGGCGGCTCCGGCTCGGGCTCCGGCTCCGGCTCAGGAGCGGGAGTAGTTTCCCATGAGTCGCCTGAAGTGGCTTCCGGAGTTGAGGAATACCCGCTGCTGTAATCCTCATACGTACCGGATGACTGGCCTGAACCAAGTCCGTAGCCCTCCATGCCGATATTGTCGTTTGATCGATTATCAACCCAATAGTTGTAACCAAGTGGTGCAAGCTTGTTTTCGCCAAATGACTTTGCCTGCGAAACACCATCAAACCCGCCGACCCTGACACGGTAATACGTTCCCGTCAACTCGGGCGTCGGATTGGATACTTCCGCAGTGTATGCAGGGAAACCCCTGTCAGTCAGTTTTCCTGCAAGGTTATCGGCCAGAGCGGGCGAGGCAACACAGGATACCTGGACAACATATCTTCCTGATTCAGAGAACCGTACATCCGAGTATTCCGCCGACTGGCTTGTTGTCGAAAATGTTTCTTCGGTTTCAGCAGCATCATCTGTTTTGGTTTCATCATAGAATTCATCAAAGATATCAGCATCTTCCGCTTGTTGCTCTACCTGAGGAGCGGCGAATTCATTGTTTTCCTCCATGTCTTTTTCCTTTTTTCCGCAACCCTGTACCGCTATCATCGCCACTACAATTACAAAAACCAGAATGTGCCTGGAATTCATTTTCCCTCCTTCACAAAGAGAACAGTCTGATTTGCTCTAACATTCAGATTAACAGCAGGTTATAATTTAACTGCTGCTTATATTCTATATTGAAAGTACAATACGGTTCAAGCAAAAATCTATTGATTCAGCAAAAAAAGCATTGAGCCGGAATTTCACTCAAGACTTTCTATCAGTTTCCGGGCTTCAATTGCATGCGGTGTCTCCGGAAAATCATCAATAAGTCTGGCATAAATGCGCAATGCGTGGCTGATGTCTCCTTTTTCCAGTTTTGCAGCCGCGTCCCGTGAAAGCGCCGCTGCTTTTGAGAGCCTGCCTGCATATTTGTGCTCTCTTCTTTTGTTCGGACGCGGTAAAAAGCGGCTGAAACGGTATATGCCGTAATTCATCTCAAGACATGACTTCTCCGAATGCCGGTCATGGTGGCATATCGACCGGGAGCTGAATACGATATGCCGCCCGGCTCGCCGGTATTCCGCTGAAACGCTCAAGGTAAGGCGGTTGTTGATGAAAAGCCTGAGACGGGCAGGAAGCCTGCCATGGGTATCATTTGCATATTCGATATGGTATTTCATGGCGAGGACCTGCGGCTCTGGTTTGTCAACTTGCTGCAGGGTCTGTTTTCTCGAGTGCCGCCGCGTGGTGATTTCATACACCCGGAAATCGTTCCGGCCGACCAGCAGGTCCAGCCCCGTGAGCCATTCCTCCACTACATACGTCCCCCTGTCGTCGAACGAATAGCCGAACCGCTTTCCGCGCGGGCACAGGGAAATATAGAGCATTTCCTGTTTTTTGAAAACAGTGTCGCGTACACTGATCGTTGTTTCCTTTTTCAAAAGAGAAAATTTTCTTGTGTCTCTGAAACGGAGCAATGATTCGACTATACTGTTTATCATCTCGGTCGGATTGATAATACCTGAAACGAGGTCTCTTGTCTGAAGAGAATATTCTTTGTTGGCGATGATAAGCGATATGTTCCCGTCCCTGTCGAGTATTTCGTTAAACGCTGGACCGGGGAGTTCCATTTTTTCCAGAGAGCGTTTCATTTCATCGGCAATAGTTCCCGTCAGAGTGACAGGCACTGTATATGCAGCGGGAAAATGCTCTTTCAGCATCTCCGGCGGTGATGGTATTTTGCGCAGCAGGGCATAGGGACCGTTTTCTTGAGCGCTGTCGCCGAACGAGAGCGATGCGCACAGGGCTGCGGCGGCTGCACCGCGCACGAATTGTTTCACAGCATTCCTTTTGTTGTTGGAATATCGGCGGGATTGCGTGGATTAACCGCACAGGCGTCGGACAGGGCTTTGCCGAATGCCTTGAAAACAGCTTCGAGGGAGTGATGAGAATTTCTTCCTCTGAGAAGGTCGATGTGCAGGGTGATTCGGGCGTGGTCGACAAAAGCCTTGAAAAAATCCTCAGCCAGATCGCATTCAAAATCGTTGACCCGGCGATCGACCAGCGAAACGTCATAAACAAGGTTCGATCGGCCGCAGATATCAAGGCACACCCGCGCCAGGGACTCATCCATGGGAACAAAACAGGTGGCATATCGTACAATACCCCGGAGATTTCCCAGCGCATCGTTAAAGGCCCGGCCCAGGCATATCCCGATATCTTCGGCGCTGTGATGAAAATCGACTTCAAGATCGCCTTTACAGGTGCATTGAAGCCTAAACAGCCCGTGTCTGGCAAAAAGGGTCAGCATGTGATCCATGAAACCATTGCCGCTCGAAATCTCCGAAGTCCCGTCGCCGTCAATGCAAAGACTGAGCGAAATGTCGGTTTCTTTTGTTGTGCGTTTTATTTCCGCTGTGCGTGACATACTGATAAAATACTATGCATACCTGCCGGATAAAACAGCACAGGCTATTTTGCGGCAAAAAAATTCTCGCATGCATTCATGAGTGCCCGGTTTTCCTCCGGCGTCCCGACATTGATACGAAGACAGTTTCTTAGCATGGGGTACGAAGATACGTCACGAACAAGAATTCCCCGTGATTTCAAATACGCAAAGAGAGCGTTCTTCTGCTCCGTTCGCAGCAGAATAAAGTTGGTGTCGCTTTTGTAAATGTTGATTCCGGGTAATGATACAAAATAGGCAGAGAGGCGGTTTCGCTCTTTTACAAGGAGCGCGACCCTCCTGCCGATCAACACTTTGTTCCTCAGCAGCACCGCAGCGGCCTGTTCCGAGAAAAAATTGATATTGTACGGGAGCTTGATTTTATTTATTTCGGCAATAATTCTGCTGTTGCCCGCCATGTACCCGATACGTAAACCTGCTCCGCTCAGTGCTTTTGAAAAGGTGCGGGTAATAATAAGGTTCGGATATTCCTCAATCAGCGGCATTGCATCAAACCCGCCGAATTCGACATAGGCCTGATCGAGGACAAAGATACCCGTATGTGCCTCAAGAATGGCACGTATCTCCTGTTCCGAAAGCGAGGACCCGGTGGGATTGTTCGGCGACGCAATAATGAGGATCGCTCCGGGGGACGCGCGGCAGGCTGTGCAGACAGCGTCACTGTCATAGCGCAAATCCCTGTCAAGCATGACCGATTGCGGGGAGCCGCCAAGACCGTTTACCAGGAGATTGTAGACGGTAAAAGTCGGCTGACAGGTAATAACAACCGCATCTTTTTCCATAAACGAAAGCAGCAGCACGAGCAGCATTTCATTTGAACCGTTGCCCACAATAACTGAATCGGCCCGTGCGCCGCAATAACCGGCAATGGCATGCTTCAGATTTCCGGGGACAAAAGCCGGGTAGCGGTTCCACGGACGATCGCGCACATGGGCGGCAACCTCTTCTTTTATTTCCGCCGGCCAGTCATAAGGATTTTCATTCTGATTTAACTTTACGGCGCAGTCTACCTTATCGAGATGGTAGGCGGAAAGGTCACGTACCCGGCGTCTGATCAGACGGAGTACTTCGTTGTTTTCCATAGCGGTGCCTCAGTTTTTCCATAAAATCGTTGAGGACATTATCGAGAGCGTTCAGCTCGATAGTAATGTGAACAAGAAGGACCAGAATCCCGAGAATCGCTACCACCAGGAAAAAGATCCACATAATTTACCTCGCTTGACGGTGCTGTTGACTTCATGTAAATATATTGAAAATACAAGCTTCTCAGGGATTTCACAACCAGTGCGCGGGCCGATTACGGGTTTCGATATCCAGGCGCCGGCTGCACAGAGAAAAGTCGGCGGAAATTATCCTGTACCGACGCAGCAAGGTGCTCCGGGGAGACGCCGTGCAATTCAGCGACTTTTTTTCCGGTACATGACACCCATGCCGGACGGTTTTTCTTTCCTCTGAACGGGACCGGGGCGAGGTATGGCGTGTCGGTTTCTATGAAAATCCGGTTGAGCGGTGTTGCGATAACGGTGCCGGCGCAATCAGCATTCCTGAACGTCACTATTCCCGAAAAGGAAACATAATATCCCCTGTCCAGAACCATGCGGAGCGCGACATCGGAGCCCGTAAAGCAATGGAACACGGCTTTTTCAACACCGTGCTTTTCGCACAGCCGCGCCGCGGTTTCTTCCGCGCCGCGGGAATGAATTATCGCAGGAAGCGAATATTCTGCGGCAAGGTCAAGCTGACGCTCAAAAACAGGGAGCTGCAAATCAGGTGACGGATACCGGGGATTGGTAGTATCAATGCCGATCTCTCCGACACCGATAACCCGGGGCTCGTTCAGGAACGCCGCCAGCCTGTCGGGCCAGCCGTTTTCGAGGCCGGTAACATCAAACGGGGAAATGCCGGCGGTACTGTACATGCGCTCACAGTTACGCGCCTGGTCGAGTGCTTCGCGGGAAGTGTCAAGATTTGTCGCCGAGTTAATAATAAGGGAAACATCACAGCGCTGCATTTCAGCAAGTTCGCTCTGAAGCCGGTTTGGCGGGAAACCGGCGAGGTGTGCGTGAATATCAATCCACATCCGTTATTTCACTGCCGTTCGCTGAATACAGTATTCCATTTTGACAACGGCCATCGTTCAATCCCGCCGGCGTTGTCGATTTTAAAAGCAACCACCGACTTGTCTGAGAATTTTTCCAGTCGCGCATCATTCAGGTAATACTCTATAGCCGAATTATTGCCGACATGGACATTGAAGCTGTCCTGTGCGGTAAAGGTGCGGGTATCGTTTTCATACAGGGTATTTTTCCATGATTCACCGTCTGAAAAAACCTGAACCCATGAAGAATCATCTGTTACATTGAGTATAAGGGTCATGGCGCCGCTTTGTTCGCTTTCAGCACGTGCGGCAGTGTCGCCTGCCTCCCCGGTTTCACCGCCGGCAGGCCCTTTGCCGGTTTCAGTCCCCCGGGCTTCCCCGACACCTGCGGTATCGCGGGAGGCCGCCAAACCGCCCGCAGCAGTATCACTCAGCCCTGATGTCGCTGCAGCCGTATCCGCCGGGACCGTGGTCGCCCGGTTTGTTCCGGGTGAAGAAAGCCACCCCTGCATACCGGCAATAATAAAAATAACAGCAAGCACCGCTGCCATTCCGACAATGGCAACCCACGACCGGTTATTCGTTTCCGGCTCAACGCCGGTCAGGTCCAGTTTTGTCGAGGTGTCCCGGGTATAGCTTTCGGGCGGGATTCCTCTTTCCCGGTAGTACTGGTGGAGAATCGTATCTGAATCGAGCATCAGGTACTTTGAAAGCGATTTCAGGTAGACGCGGACATAAGGATCTGCGGGAAGAGACTCATAATCGTTGGCTTCCAGCGCTTTTATATATTTAACATTCAGCTTAAGGTCCCGTGCAATGGTCTCAATAGTAATCCGTTTGGTGATACGTTCTTTCCGCAGCACATCACCCAGTGTGTCTTTCTGATGGCTTTCATCTGCATTCTGATCCGCGTGTGTGGGCTTTTCGGAATTTTCAGACATCGCAACACCCTTTCCGTGCGTTGAATTCTTTAAACAGGCTGATTGTCGCCGTAACAGGCAATCCCATTACATTATAGAAACAGCCCTCTATTTTGTCAACAAACGCCATTGCCTTTCCCTGTATTGCGTAGGCGCCGGCTTTATCAGCATACATTTCGTCCGCAAGATATTCGTCAATTTCTTCCGGCGGTACTGTTCTGAAAAATACCTTTGTTGCAGCGCATCCGGCACTACTAAACCCGATTTCTTCACATTGGGCGGCCACCGCGGTATACACGACATGCATTTTCCCGGACAGGCGCGTCAGCATGGCCCGTGCGTTTTGCTCATCGACCGGTTTTCCCAGAATGTCACCGTTGATCTGTACAATTGTATCTGCGCCGATAACCAGGGCGTCCGGATGCTGTTTTGTCACTGATGCCGCCTTTGCGTCCGCAAGACATTTCAACGAGCCTTCGAGGTCCTCCGGCTTAATAAACGATTCCTCGTCTGACACCAGCGGCTTGACTACCTGAAACTCAATGCCAAGCTGTGCAAGAATCTGTTTTCGCCTCGGAGACTGTGATGCGAGTATAATACTGCCGTTTCGGCGGTTCCATACGCTCATATTTCGCACGTTCTGCATGATCAGGCCACTTATGTATGACCATATATTATGTGCCTGAACCGCACAGGTGGCGGTTCGCCGGCACCGACTCCATGTCAAATATACGACAAGGCTGTTGCGTGATACCAAGATTCGGTTTGTTCAAAAGCTATTTTAGCATATTTTCAACGCAGGGAGAATTATATATCATGACCGGTAACATGAAAAAGATACTAACCACGGCATGCCGCGCAGCACGTGAAGCAGGCGCAATTGTTATGAAATACTATTCCGGTCCGACTGTCCGGTATAAAGGTTCAAACGACCCGGTTACTCAGGCGGATCTCGGCTCACAAAAAAAAATAATCACCGTGATACAAGAGGAATTTCCCCACCACCATTTCTTAAAAGAAGAAGGCGGTGACAATGACGACCTCTTGTCGGAACACCTCTGGATTATCGATCCGCTTGACGGCACCAAGAATTATGTCGGCGGCTTTCCCCATTTCGGTATTTCCATTGCCTGCGCGGAAAAAGGCGTCCTCATTGCGGGAGTAGTGTATGATCCGGTCAGAGACGAGCTTTTTTCGGCATGCGCGCAGGAGCAGGCCCGACTGAACGGAAAAATAATCCATCCATCGGAAACAGCAGAACTCAAGCACGCGCTCCTGGCAACAGGTTTTTCCACCAATCGCGGCATTCCGATGAAAAAAACCATGCATGTGATGGAAAAACTGCTGAGTAAAAATATCCGGGGCATACGAAGGACCGGGAGTGCAGCGCTTGACCTTTGCTGGGTGGCGTGCGGGCGGCTGGATGCATATTTCGAGTATTCACTCAATATCTGGGATTTTGCCGCGGGCGCCTGTATTGCACGGCAATCCGGGGCCGTCTGCACGAACCGGACCGGCTCGAAGCTTCGCCTGGATTCCCCGGGAGTTATTGCAGCGAATAAGCGGCTGGTTGCTCGGGTGAAAAGAAATGTCGCATGGAAGATGTGAGAATGGTGAGATTTTGAATTATTTTAATTTTTGACGGTACCCAGAGGTAAAACCCACACCGCCTATGAACACAAAAAAAAACAGCATACCGGTGAGTAACCATGCAGTGTTTGCCGCGGCACTGGTTTTTCTGTCTGTTTCTACAGCGCACGGTGCCGGCTGCGAATTGACTGTTGCGAGGCTGCAGTACGGCGGCGGGGGCGACTGGTACGCCGATCCCTCATCTCTGCCGAACCTGATAGAATATGTCAGGAAACACACGGCCGCGCCGGTCTGTGATACGACGGCCACCGTGGAAATAATGAGCGATCGTCTGTTCACGTATCCATTCCTTTACATGACGGGCCATGGAAATGTTCATTTCACCGACCGGGAAAAGCTCCGGCTGCGGAAATACCTTATCAGCGGCGGATTTTTGTGGGCCGATGATAATTACGGTATGGATAAATCATTCCGTCGCGAGCTTGCTTCGCTGTTTCCCGAAAACCCGCTTACGCCGGTGCCGTCGGACCATCCAGTTTACAAAAGCACGTATGCACTTCCCGGTCTTCCGAAAATACATGAGCATGACGGGGAGCCGGCGCAGGGGTTCGGCGTTTTTTTTGAGAACCGGATGCTGGTGTATTACACGTACAGCTCGGACATTGGTGACGGCATGGAAGATATGCAGGTGCATAACGACAGCCCCCGCCTTCACGAACTGGCGCTTCAAATGGGAACGAACATCATTATCTGGTTTTTCGAGCAATGAACGGCGATTATGCGGTAATTACGGATTTCATTGCACGCCGCCGGCGCGCACTGGCGGTATCTCGTGCTGTCAACAGGTCCGCGGGTCTGGCGGCAGGGTGCTTTCTCATGCTGGCAGTTTTTCAGATTTCGTTTTCTTTTTTTCCCTGGACTGTCCTTCCGCTCCTGTGGGATCTGACAATCCTGAGCGCGGTGCTGGGCAGTGCCGGAATTTTTCTCGATGCAATATTCATTCATGGCCCGTCACTGAAAGAAACCGCGCGTCGTATCGAACGTGAGGCGTCGGTACCGCGTCCATTGATTTCGATAGCCGCTGAATTTCCGGGCACCTCGCCCTGGGACTCGGCAGCGCTTCGAAAAGACGTTCTCCGCCGGGCACGGGAAACTCTTGGCAAATACCCCCGCTCCCTGAAAAATTTATATGCCCCGCGCCTTCTGCTCTGTGCCGCTGCAGCACTGCTTGTATGCATCGTCACCTCTATAGCAGTCTCACCGCCGGTTTTTTCCTACTGGAACCTTCCATTCAAATCCGGGATATCCACTGCAGTATCAATAGAGCCGGGTACCGTTGCCGTGCCGCAGGATTCTGCTGTAGTGGTGCGCTGTATTCCCCGGAAGCGGGTAGTGCCTTCCTGCCGCCTGACACTGTACTCGACCAGCGGGGTTGTGCAAAAGCGGCTGTTTCTCAGAGCGGGTTCCTCCGGCGCGTTTGCCCACAGGGTCCGCTCGGTCGATAATTCGTTCGGTTACTCATTTTCCCTCGGAGGGACCCGGGTTAACAACGACACGATCACCGCAGTCCCCCCACCGATACTGTATCTCCTCCGGGTAACTCTGCATCCACCGCCATATACAGGCTTTCCGCAGAAAGAGCTTTTCGAGGGTGAAGGGAGTTTTGCCGCGTACGCCGGTACCCGGGCCGATTTTACGGTTGCGTCGGTCTCGCCTCTGGACAGCGCAGCGCTGGTAAAGGGTGACGGCACGGTACTTCCCCTCGCCGTTGGCGACAGTGTCGCAACCGGTCAACTTACCGTAACCGGTACTGAGCGGTATACGTTTGCCCTGGCCGACACGTTCGGACGGACTGCAGATTCGATTCCCTGGTTCTCTATCGACAGACGACCTGATCTTCCACCGGTTGTCAACATCCTCCACCCGGGAGCCTCGCAGACGCTTTCGCCCGCCCAGGTTGAAACGCTTCTTGTCGAAGGCATTGATGATATCGGGATTAAGTCGCTTGCCGTGCACTGGAGAAAAAATTCCATGCCGGAAGATTCCATTGTCACCGAAAAAATGACGCCGCAGCGGCCGCGCATGAAAATTCTCCGCAAAAGCATGGTGTGGGACATGAAACCGCTTTCCCTGTACCCCGGCGATACAGTGTTTTACTGGGCGCATATCCGGGACAATAAACCCTTTGGTAATAAACAGGTCGCATCAAGCGATACGTTCTGGTTCAGGGTCCCCGGTTTCAGAGAAATTCACAAAAAAATAGCCAAAAAGGAATCCGCCGCAAACGAGGCATTGGGGAAAGTAAAAAAGACGCAGGAGAGTACCCGGGAGAAATTGACAAATCTTATCCGTTCGGCAAAAGGAAACAAGCGCCTGAGCTGGGAAGAAAAAGAGATAGTCAAAGAGCTGTCTCAAGAGATGGAGGCGCAGCGTGATTCGCTGAAAAAGGCGCTCGATTCATTCACTGAAGCGGTGGAAAAACTGAAAGAAGAGCAGTATCCCGGTGATAATGTGCTCGACAAAATGGATGAGGTGCGACGCGAGCTTGAAGCGCTTATTCGCGAGTACGGCGACAGTGTTCTTTTTACCCCGCCGGACAAGGAAGAGAAGCTTACCTGGAATGATATGAAAAATGCGCTCCGGAAAGCAGAGCGGCTGCTTCCCGAACTGGAGCAGCGGCTTGAAAACACGCTCAAGTATCTTGACATGCTCAGACAGGACCAGGAACTGGCCGCACTCGCCGCGCACGCGGAGAAACTGGCTGCAGAACAACAGCGGGTGGCGCAGGAATCTGAATCGGACGCTGGGAATCCGGAACGGCAAAAAAACCTGAACCGCCGCATGGATTCATTTGCAGAGCGGGTTCGCCGGCGTTCTTCGGAGCAGGGAGACGATCCCCTGTTCTCTCTTGATGATATACCATCACTCAGCCGGATGGAATCCGGGGCCGAATCGCTCAAACAGGAGACGGCGGGCAACCGGATGCCCTCGCAGGCAATAATGAACGCAATGAGCGGAACGCTTCTCTCTCTGTCCGATGAGCTTCAATCGATGCTGAGCAGCAGCATGATGGCGCGGATGGAAAAAGAAAAAAAGCTGCTTCTCGACATGGCGAACGATGCTCTCAGCCTGGCGGAATGGGAAAAGGAAGCCTTTTCCGGCAACGCGCCCTATCCCGCCGCGCAAACACAGAAAAACAGATCGCGCGAGTTCAACACGCAAACCCAGCAGGCGATACGGGAAGCGCTGAAACAAAGCATGGAAAAGCTTGACAGTCTTACAGTGGTTTCCCCCGCAGCGCTTCGACAGATAGCAAAAAGCTATGACCGCGCACTGAGCACAATCGACAACAGCCTCAAAGGAATGGAAATGTCTCGCGGAAGGATCCGGTCGGGGAAACAGGCACGGGCCGCGCTCAACAGCCTTGCGCAAACCCTGTTGAACAGCTCGGGCGGCATGAACAAATCTCAGGGAAGCTGCGGGAGCGGTAGGATGTGCGGCTTGCGGAAGCTTTCAGGTAAGCAGGCAATGGCCAATGCCGCTACCGGTGAACTGCTCCGTCAATTACTGGAAGGCAAAAACAGTGGCGGCATGAAAGAGGGGGGCTCGGGAAAATCGATTGCCGATCAACGCAAAGCCGCCCGCAATGCCCAGAAAGCTATTGCCGATAAGCTGAAAGAGCTGGCCGATAAATATGGAGAGGAGGCCGGTGATGACCTGGAGAAACGGGTCGAAAATCTTGAGAAAGAAGCCAGACGACTGGCTGAAATGCTCGAAAATCCATCACAGCAGGTCAAAGACCGGCAAGACCGGTTCCTGGTCAGGATGCTGCAGACAACACTCTCCACGCACAGGGAAGACCAGGGCAGGGAAGAACGTAAATCAGCATCTTCTCAAACAATATTCTCTGCAGACATCCCCGCGCCCGATGCCGCTGCATCGCAAAACGCCGATACATTTTACCGGCTTCGAAAAAACGCGCTTGAAGGCAATTTTCCTGAAGAGTACCGGTTTTCGATCCAGGCATATTTCGATTCCCTCGGCGTTATGTTTTTAAAATGAGGTACTGGTTGTCCAGGGTGCTGACCCTCGATCTCTTTCTTTCTCTGGACTCAAAGGGGGGCGAATTTGTATAATAATGCATCGGGTGTATTTTTCTATCACTCATTCAAGGAAATTAACTATGAATATCAGATGTGCTCTGCAGTTTTTTGCAGCGGAAGCCGGGAGGCTTTTTGCCATAGTGATTGCATGCGCTATTCCGGTTTTTTCACAACAGCAGCCGCAGAAAATCAATGTTGCGGTAATCAACCTCAAGAATGCCTCCGGTGTCAATGAAGGTGAAGCTGCGGTAATCTCAGATCGTCTCCGCGCGGAACTGTTCAACACCGGAAAAGTGAATGTGATGGAGCGTGACCAGATGCAGGAAATTCTCAAAGAGCAGGGATTCCAGGCATCGGGTGCGTGTACCGATGAGGCCTGCATGGTTGAAATGGGGCAGCTCCTCGGAGTCAAGGGACTGGTGAGCGGCTCGATCGGCAAACTGGGCTCTATGTTTCTCGTAAATATCAGGATGATCGATGTTCAGACCGGGCGGATTTCAAAAGCGGTCTCCCGGGATATTTCGGGAAACATCGAAGAAGTCGTCGGCCATCTCAGCGGAATTGCCCGGGAACTGGTGGCATCACGAAAAGATATTCCTGAAAAGGAAACAGAACCACATCCTCCCCCGCCCGCGCCGGAATCCCCGGAC
This sequence comes from Chitinivibrionales bacterium, assembly GCA_014729375.1. Lineage (GTDB taxonomy): Bacteria > Fibrobacterota > Chitinivibrionia > Chitinivibrionales > WJKA01 > WJKA01. The sequence continues at coordinate 5,135 of WJKA01000440.1, read as the reverse complement.
CCGGAAAGCGAAGATGAACCGGAAGATGAACCCGAGGAAGTCAGCGAGAAAGATGTGGATGATAAAAATACAAACCGTTCGGGTATAGGTCTTTGCTTCGGCCTCAGACCGGGGGGGGCCACCTGGGATTTTGACGGTGAATTCTATGAAATGTCCAATGCCGAAAGCGAAGAATACAATTCGGGAGTTTTTGTCAATCCCATGCTTCGCTTTACAATAAGGATCTGGAAATATTTTGCTCTTGATATCATGCCCAATTACAGCTATTCATGGGAACAACTGAAACGGCAGAATTTTGATACCCTGCAAGTCTGGGATTTTGAATACCATGTTATATCGTTTCATGCGGGCGCCAGTTATGTCAAGCGATGGTATCCATTCAAGCTGAATCTCGGATTCAAGGGAGGGTTTAACATTCTGGCCGTGCCCTGGACATATTCCGATGATTCCGAATCGTATTACTATGGCGAAACATCCAAAATGAATGATGATGTCGAGGTGGGGTTTTCGGGTTCGTTTGCACTCCGTGCAGGCGCTGAAATCCTTGTTTCGCCGCATATCGGTTTTGGTGCAGATTTCATTCTGGAATACATGTCGTTTTATTTGGCCGACCTGTCGCCGTCCGCGGAATTCTACGAGGTTTTCGACTCGTATTATTCGACGAACTACAGTAGTTCTTATGGAGAGGTGTATACGCCGATGGACACCTATCTGTTTATACCTCCCGTAAATTTTGTTTTCTCGGTTAATTTTTATTTTTAGCCATGAGAACCATCCGGAATATTGCATTTATTCTGTTGGCCGGGATATCGCTCGGTGAAGCATTCAATCATCCTGAAATAGAGTGGAAGACTGTTTCAACCCGCCATTTTTATATCCATTTTTACGACCGCACGCGCAGCGCGGTGTATGCCGCGGCGAAAATTGCCGAAGAATCCTATGGGCCGCTTGCCCGGATGTACCGGTTCGCATTTAACAACCGGATCCATATTTCACTGGCTTCATACGAAGACAAGGCGAACGGGCTTGCCGGTTGGACCGAAGATAATATCATGATCTGGCTTCCTGACGCGCGCATGGATATGCGGAGCAATACCACGTGGCTGCGCAATGTTATTACCCATGAGCTTGCCCATATTATCTCGCTGCGCAAGCGCGGGTTTCAGCTCCTGGCGCTTGTTCCCGGCTTTTCATATACGTCACCGTCACATGCAATCGATGCACACGGGATTATTCCGGCTACGCAGTTTTTCCCGCCGTGGTTTGTGGAGGGTATTGCGCAGCGGGAATCTGAGCGCCAGGGGCATGACTGCTGGGGTTCCCGCCGCGACATGGTGCTCCGGTGCGCGGTCCTGGGCGGTTCGTATCTGACATTGCAGGAGATGGGCGCGTTCAACCACAATTCGATGGAAAACGAGATGGTTTACAATCAGGGCTATTCTTTTGTAAAACATATCGAAGCACAATTCGGTGCCGGGAAAATAGCGGATATATGCAGTGAGGGCCGCGGGCTCGATTTCGGCGGCGCCTCGTTCAACCGTACATTCAGACGCGCAACCGGAAAATCACTGCGTAACGTTTATGATGCCTGGATCGACAGCCTTGAGAATGTGTACCAAGCACGGGATTCCCGCATGACAAAAGACAGCGGGACCATCCTGTGGAACAAAGGATTTTTTTCGACGGTGCCCCGGGTATGTGCGGAAACCGGACAGCATGGGTTTCTGACTAATCATAAAAGCGACCGGTTCAGGACCGACCTTGTTCTGTTCGGCTCGGGTGCGGCAGAACCTGCAGTCAGGATACCCTGGGCCAAAACCACATGGTGTTTCGGGCGTTCCGGTAAAAAGGTGTTTTATGTCAAATCGAGGGAGCCGAATGAGAACGGGTCTTTTTTCAATGAAATGTATGAATATGATATAATACATTCCCGGGAAACGCGCCTGACCGAAAATGGAAGAGTTTATGATGTTGCGTTGCTTGACAAGGACTCACGACTGCTCTGCGTCCGGTTTGTAAACGATGCCTTTTCCCTTGCAGTGTTCGATTGCCGGTCACAATCGTTCAGCTCGTGTATTGACGGCGAAATGGGAAACCCGTTTGCCGGTGTGTCGGTCTCTCCCGGCGACCGTAGCAACAGGGCGGTGGTCGGACGGGTTGTGAATGGCAACGCCAATCTTTATCTTGTCGACATTGCGGCTGGAACGCTTGAGCCGTTGTGTCGTACCGCGGCCCAGGAAGAAACCCCGTTCTGGGGAACGGATAACCGCATCTACTATTCAGCCGACTATGACGGTGTTTTTAATGTATACTCGATTCGTCCTGACGGCAGCGATCTCCGGCGGCATTCCTCGGTTCGCGGGGGCATGTTTCATCCTGTTCACGCCGGCCCTGATGAGGTCCTGTGCTCGGAGTACCGGGCCGGAGGATTTTCGATCGTAGCCCTGCGCGGCAGGGGAACGCCGTATGAACTCCCCGAACAGACGGTATGCGTATTTGAGCCGCTTCCGGAGCCGGACGGCAGTGTGAAACTCAGGGCGCGCGACTATGACGCGGAGCGGCTCCGCCCAGCCTGGCAGGCCAATGCATTTATAAACCTGCTGGACATCAACGGCTCACTGGGAGACCTGATTGGAAATGATGGGCTCGAGCGCTTTACCGACAGCATTCAGACAGTACTCGGCGGCGGTATCGGATTTTATAAATCAGATGCTCTTATGAAACGGAATAAACAATTCGGCATTTCGCTTGCACTCATGAGCGCAACCCGGTTCGAATCCCAAGACTCGACAGCTATCGACACGGCCACGCAATTCAGAAACAGTCTTCCCGGCCGCAAACAGTCAATGATTCGCGCATCACCGGCTTTGCAGCGAACTACCATGTTTTCAGACAAATTTCGCACATTCGGCTATACGGGGAGCGTATTGCGAAGCAATCGCGGGATGCAGACGGACACGACTGGCCAGGACACCTCGACCGTGGAAGAGTGGGACTGGTACCCGCTGGTTATTCCCGAGATTATGGTTGAAAACCGCAAGCCCGGCCCGACTATCGGCTTTGTGTTTCAGAGCCAGGTCATGGTCTATCTGCCACTGCTTGTCTATTTTAATCCATACATACAATGGCATATCGCGCGAGACTGGTATATCGGCATTTCACCGGAATTCCAGCTTTTGCAGCTTATGGCCCTCAGCGCGCAGTTTCCTTTCCGGCTTTCCTGGTCCACCCACCAGTATATCAACGAAGATATTTCCTATAATTATGCAGGACTGTCTCAGGCAGGCGCCGCACTTGTACCAATGATTATACCTGTTGAGAAATTGACGGGGACCGTGGACTCAACAAAAAGCGAAATTGTGCACAAAGGAGGATTTTCGGTCCAGGCGTACGGCATGCATGCGTTTCCCCTGGGCAAGTACCGGTCACTGCTCCTGCGGGCGGAGCTGTATCCGGTCTGGATTTCTGAAATAGTAGAAGACCCTTTTGATAAAATCGCCGGAGCATCGGATTTTTACATTTCAGCAGATATGGGAACAGAGTTCATCTTTCCCCTTTTTCAAACAATAAACCGCGGAAACCGCTTCTGCGCGGATGCACTGTATGGAAAAGTTATTTATGAACTCTCCTTACATGGCAACAGGCAATTTTTTTCTTCATCATTTCCCGGCGCCCTGGGTAAAAAAGATTATGACACCACCGCAGTATATGCAGCACACCGTATCGGTATAGGCGCCTCCTTCGGCTATGTCCGCTCGTATACGTTTTTCCGGCAGCTTGTCCTCAGGGCAACCTGGGATATCTGGAGAAACAGACTTGCAGTTACCGCGCGGATCGGCATGTAATCCCCGCGTATGCGTTTGCAGTGCAGCCGAACGAGTGAAAAGGGTGCGCTATATGGAGCAGAACGGAGTGACAAAATCGAAATGCCTCACTCCTGAAAATTGCCCGTTGCGCATCGATTGTTGATAGTTTGAAACAAATACCGATAGTATCCTTTGCCATTTTCGTACTTTGCGCTCTATCTCTTCTTTTTCCTCATCGACTTTATTTCGTATACTACATCGGCATGGCGGGATTTTTCCGATACGGGGATATATTTGGTGAGGGATACAGGGTTGATATGAGATTATTTATTTTTGATACGTGATAATACAATTTTTTCAGGAAGGGCATTGTATCCTGTACATTGTTCGCATTTAAACCCGGGGAGAGACTAATGGGCAAAATCAAGCCGGCAATTGGTGTCATAGGCGGATCGCATGCAGAGGAGGAAACGATTGGCCTTGCATACGAGCTGGGATCGCATATTGCTAATAATGATGCTGTTCTTATCTGCGGAGGACTGGGGGGTGTCATGGAAGCCGCAGCAAAAGGTGCATCTGAAAACAGCGGAACAGTTATCGGTGTTCTTCCCGGAGAAAACAAGCAGGACGCCAATCCGTATGTGACAATTCCGCTTCCCACAGGCATGGGCACAGGACGCAATATTCTGGTGGTACGCTTTTCAGATGTCTGTATTGCTTTGCCCGGGTCATATGGCACCTTGAGCGAGATAGGTTTAACATTGAACAGCGGGAAAACAGTTGTCTTCCTTCCCGGGGCATGGGAGCTGAAAAAAATAGGCACAGTAGACAGCGGCCGATATAAAGAGGCGTATAATGCTCCCCAGGCAGTGGGATTTGCACTGGATGCCCTGCGATAAAATATCATTTTCAATCCTGCGCGTAGAATTCAGGTTGCGTGGCCGCACGTATTGTGGTTTGCACGCAATTGTTAAATCGCTTAAATGGCAGCCGGCGCCTTTTATTTAGAGCCAGGTAACTCATTGAAAAATAGTCGGTTAAGCGTTATTTTTCGATCAGTTTTGCCTGAAATTGCTTGACAAGAATGCTTCCTTAATGTAGATTACATTCTTTATTTTAGCCTTTTTGAACCTTTAAACAGGAGCATCTGTCTTGAAGAATCTGAAAAAAGCTTTAGCAAAGCAGACAAATGAGTCCAAACCCTGGGCTATCTGGATATGGAACCAGGAAATCGCCGCAGCAGAGATGATGTTTCAGATTGAATCAATTATCGAGAAGGGATTTGGCGGGATTGCGATAAAGCCGGGAAGGGATATGGTGCCGGCGTTT
>WJKA01000439.1 GCA_014729375.1 Chitinivibrionales bacterium | reverse complement strand
GAATGAATCGAACGACCGCCCATTTTTACAATAATGTCCTGTGCCTCAAGCCCGGCTTTGCTTCCCGGACTGTTTTTCTGCACCGAAGTGACAACAACGCCGTCTGTCTTGTTATAGCCGAGCGAAAGGGCGATTGCGCGGTTGATATTCTGGACTGATATTCCTGTGTAAAGCGGGCGTCGTTTTCCGTACTTTTTGAGTTCGTCAACAACCCGTTTGGCGCGATTGACCGGGATCGCAAAACCGATGCCGACCGATCCCCGCTGGCTTCGGCTCCCGGTGTAAATAAAGGTGTTTATTCCGATAACCTCGCCAAGTGCGTTGATCAGCGGCCCGCCCGAGTTCCCCGGATTAATTGCCGCATCGGTCTGGATCATTCCCTGATAATATGCCAGTTCGCTTTTAGCGAAATTCCTGTTGGTTGCGCTGATCACCCCAACGGTCACTGTGGGACGTGTATCGTTCATGAAAAAACCGAATGGATTCCCGATAGCGATTACCCATTCGCCGATCATAATATCACTTGAATTACCCAGTGTGGCGCTTGGATAGTTGGCGCCGTCGACCTTGATCAGTGCAAGATCGGTAGTCGGGTCAACGCCGACAACCGTGCCTTCGGCCTCATGCCCGTCCTGAAAATTCACGTATAATTTTCGGGCATACTGTACAACATGGTAATTTGTCAGGACAAGGCCGTTTTTATCGATAATAAAACCGCTTCCCATATTTTCGACTTCCTTGTAGCGCGGCATTAGCTCGGGAGCGAAAAAAAGATCAAAAAAATCATAGACCTGGTATGTCTGCCGGACAACATGCAATTCGGTGACTACAATGCCGACAACGCAGGGTGAGACATCCTGTGTCGCGCGGACAATCGCATTGCTGCGACCGGCCGCTATTTCCTCCCTGGCCTGCCCGGCAGGGGACGGCTCTGCGGCATAGACGGTATCGATTGGCCGGGCGCTGTTTGCACGATAAATGTCACGGTCGGGATACACATTCCTGATAACGCCCGGGCCGGCCAGCGCGCCGAGGAGCATACCCACAAGCAGAAAAACGAGATAGAGATATATCTTTCCAGACATGGAGCTGGTCATAATTCCTCCGGATAGAGTACATCGTGCAGCACAAGTCCTTTTGACGGTGCGGTTTGTCCCGCCGTATTCCGGTCGCGGGAGCGCAGAACAGCGGCAAGCGATCTCCTGATTTTACCCCGTCCGACATCAACCAGTGTTCCGACAATCGAACGTACCATTTTGTAAAGAAACCGGTCCGCTTCAATACAAAAAATATAACCATCGTTGTGAAATGTCAATGATGCTTTACTGACTGTACAAACCATGTTCTCTGTTCCGCATCCCGATGAGCAAAATGCGGAGAAATCATGCGCGCCGCAGAGCGCGGACACGCTCCGGCTGGTTTTCTGCCAGTTTACTTTATGCACAACCGTCCAGGTCCTGTTCCGTACCAGCGGATGATTTTCGGAATTCAGGTAGTAGCGGTACGATCGTTTCGTCGCATCATAGCGGGCATGAAATTCCGGCGATACCGATTTCAGATCGTAAACGTGGATGTCCGGCGGGAGAATTGAGTTGACGGAGAACCGGAGTTTGCGGGTGTCAATGCCGGTTTTCAGGTCGATGTGCGCTGCCTGGCGACGGGCATGGACACCGGCGTCGGTGCGTCCCGCACCGACAATCCGGCAGGGGCTGCGAACGACCGTAGCGAATGCATTCTCGATTTCCTCCTGAATGCTCGGGGCATTGTGCTGGCGCTGCCAGCCGCCATAGGCAGTGCCCTCATACTCTGTCCGGAACAGGTATCGCTGGAAATTATTCCGCTTGTTCAAGTTCCTCCACCCGGAGAATTTTATAGCAGAGCAGCTCGAATGCCTTTTTGTCTGGATCGATCCTGCCGGTTTTGCTGTCGATATCAAACTGCTGGAGCCAGGAGAATATTTTTTTATGATGCCGCTCTTTGAACAGGCGGGCCTGCTTGACGATTCCCGATTTTATAATAACGGGATAGACTTTACCGGGCTGGTTTTCGGTGAGCAATCCTGACGCGACACCGAATTTTAATGCGACCTCATTCTGCTTTTTGAAATTAATGTTCTGGCCGGGGTTGATAAGCTGCTGAGCTTCCCGGGGGTGGCTCTCAGCATATTTCCGTATGCGGAACAGTCCCCAGAAATGGCGGAATATCGCGTTGATACTGAGCGGCGGGTAAAATGTTGACGAAAAAAGACCGTCAATGATTTCCATCGTGCGCTTCATGTCTTTTTCCCCCAGCGCCCGGGCCAGTTCATACGGACGGGTCGTGCGGGATGCTCCGACTATAGTATCAATCGATTCGAGATCAATAGCTTTTTTCGGGGGAAGGTGAAGGTCGATTTTCTGGAGCTCGGAATAGAGAGCGCCAAGCTCGGTACCTGCAAGATCGATAAGATATTCCGCACTGTCCCGCGCAATTTTCCGCCCGAAAAACAGCGGCACGTTGCTCACAAGCCAGTCGGGAATCTTATACTCCGGAGGTTTCATACATTCAAAAAAAGAGTATCGCTCTGGCGCACTGGATGCCTTGCTTTTAAAATTCTTCTGCCAGGTTCTCCACTTCCTGGTCTGAGAAACCCTGTTGTCGGAAAATGTTCCCGCATCGAGAAAAAGATAGACATTGTCAATTGGATGCTCTGTAATGCGCATAAGCTCATCCAGATCGTCCGGCGCCAGCCTGTGCGCATGATTGATCTGGAAAACGCGCAATTCATCAAACAGCGACGGCGTCATCATTCGTTCCAGAAAATCGATGAGCGGTTCTGAGGCGGGATCGAACAGTTGTTTCGAACACGCACCGCGCTCAGACTCGATATTTGTGCACAGCGACTGGCGCACCTGTTCTTTGGAAATGATGTCGTCACCTGAAAGAAGTACAATGGGCGTGGCGGATTTTTCGATATTTTTATTCATGGAATATGCTGTATCAGTGTTTCCGGTGAATGCGCAGTTGTATGGCGGAATTTTTCCTGCCTGGCATGAAACGAGGCCGCGTTATCTTTACATACAGAAATTATTGATTCGGCAAGCTGGTCGGCATCGGAAACGGTAAAGCCAACGCCGCCGTCAAGAAGGCTTGTGCAGCCCTCTTTCTGCGTGTGATAATCCGGCCCGAAAAAAACGGGAATACCATACCGCGCGGCCTCCCACACATTATGCCCGCCAACATCAACAAATGTTCCGCCGACAAAAGCCAGGTCTCCGATACTGTACATTGCTTCGAGAATACCGAATTTATCAATAAGGCATATCTCCCACGGCCGGTCGCTGCTGATGTCTTTCAGGTGGAGCGTATCCGGGCCGAGTTCGGCAAGAATTGACGGGACCGCTGTCAGGTGCCGCGGTACGATAATACACCGCAGCGGAAATCCCGTGCGGGAAAGAATGTCAAGCGACTCACGAATAACAGCACCTTCCCCCGGATGGATACATCCAGCGGTCATGATCATGCACCCGTTGTCGCACTGCAATCGTTGACGAAGCATTTTCCTGTGCTCCCGGTCGGCCGGAGCGATTGTGACCCGGGATTTCAGGTTACCCGTTACTGAAATCGCATGGGGCATGGTG
>WJKA01000438.1 GCA_014729375.1 Chitinivibrionales bacterium | reverse complement strand
CTGCTGAATGTTTCCTGATCTTTATGGGTAAATTCAACCGACCCCAGTAGGCTCAGCGGAACTTTAACAGGCCCGTCTTTTACAAGAATGTCTCCGAAACGGTCTGCCGATTTGATTTCGCTGTTGATTGTGATAGTATAATTTTTCCCCGGGGTCTGCAGAATCCCGCCGGGCAGCGCCAAGTTTGCGCCCTGGAGCGCCTGGGCAATGTCACCCATTGACAATCCGTAATGGCTGAGCTTTGCCGGGTCCAGCGATATGCGCACTTCACGCTCACGCAGGCCCGAGACTTTGGCCTCAAGAACGCCTTTTACCCGCTCGATCTTATCCTGAAGACGCTCTGCGTCGTTTTCGATATATTCCAGCCCGCCGGGGTGCGTCATGGCAACTACCAGGATTGGCCAGGTTGATGAGCTGAATTCCGCTACTGAAGGCTCCTCGGCCCCATCAGGCAACTCCGATTCGGCGATATCAACACGGTCTTTTACCCGGCGAAGCGCTGTTTCAACTTCAACATCCGAGGTGAATTCGACAATAATAAAAGAGATGCTTTGCTGGGTCGATGACGTAATTTCTTTGATGCCTTCAATACCGTCAATCTCCTGCTCCAGGGGCCGTGTTACCAGCGTTTCCACATCGCGCGCGCCGACACCAGGGTATACCGTTGTCACAAACACATACGGTTGTTTGATTTCGGGCGTTGATTCGCGGGGAAGGCTGACATACGAGACCGTGCCCATGATAATTATGAGCAGGGCCATGGCAAAGACTGCAATCCGTTTATTAACTGCAAGTTGAATCATGCGCTGTCCGGTTTTCTGTTATGCAAATCCATCTCCGCTAATTATTTTTTATGCTTACCGGCGAATTATGGCGTACCCGTTGCTGTCCCGATACGATAAGCGTATCACCTTCTGTTAGCCCGGATACAACAAGAGTATGCGTTTCGTTTGACGGCCCGGTTCTTATCCGGCGTTTCAGGGCGGTGCCGTTGCGGACGACATAAACGAAATGCTGCGTTCCGGTCGTGGTTATCGTGCCCGAGGGTACAACGACCTGAGAATCGAGTTTGCGCAAGGGTATTTGTACCCGCACCGTGACGCCGTCATTTACAAGGCGCCCGGGATTGTCCATGTGTAATTCAACTGAAAATTTCTGCGTGCCAGGCTGTGCCTTTGTCGCCACAGACGTAACTGTTGCAGTCCAGAGACTGTCACTTTGTACCGAGGGAATGGTAATACGTGCATCATTGCCTGGTTCAATAGAAGAAATCTCATTTTCAGGAACCTGGATTTTTATTTTCATTTTAGAAAGCTGTGCCAGGGCAAATGTCGGGGAACCGGGGGCAATTTCCTCGTGAAGTTCGATATAGCGGTCGGTTACGAAACCGGAAAAAGGTGCAATACACAACGCTCCGTTACGCATCTTTTCAGCTTCGATACGCGATGCTTTTGCATTCAACCATGCAAGCTTCATTTGGTCAAGCTGCAGGCGGGCTGCATTTCCCGCTTCAAAATGCTTTTTCGTGCGGGTAAAATTGTCGTGTGCTATATTTTCATTTAATACCGCGGTTTCATATGCGGTCTCCGCTTTCCGGGCATCGATACCGGCCAGCGATTTACCCTTTTTTGCCCATGAGCCGGGTTTTGCATGAATTGCAGACACTCTTCCTCCTGCATAGCAAATCAAAGTAGCTTCTTTTATGCCCGAGATATCACCGTAATATTCTCCATATTCGACAAATGAATCAAGCACTACCGGTGCTGCATTGACCGGCGTGGTGTGAGCTCTGCCGCTGGAATGGTTTTTTCCGTTTTTCGATTCAGGGTTGCCGCACACAAGCAGAACGCTGCAAAAACAGAGCAATAAAATCATGGCACGTGTCATGTTCCATCCTTATATATTGGTCTTCCCAGTAATAATTTCAATTGTGTCGCAAGGGCGATCGTATTAACATAAATACGGTTATATCGATTTTCGGCGGCAAGCCATTCTTTTTCGCTTTCGAGCAATGTCGTAATATCGGCAGCACCGGCCTGAAAATCTTTTTCGGTAAATTCGTATGCTTCACGTGCTGCATCACGTTGCAAGGTTACGGCGTCGCGGGTCTTTTCAAGCGAAACAAGATTGCTTTTCAACCGGTCGATTGCAATGACAAGCTGTTTTTCTGAACGCTGCAGGTTGATCTCGCTTATTTTTTTCTGCACTCTGGTTTTTCTGTACACCGATGGTGTACGAAGGCCGTCAAAAATAGTCCAGCTAAGCTGAAAACCGACTGTATAACTGATATAGTCGGGGTCGAATATCGCTCCGGCATCAGGAGAATTGGAATCATCGGTGTAGAGCAGATTATTGGATACATTACCGAAAAGGTTTATCGAAGGGAAAAGTTTCGATCGTTCGTATTTGACCTGATTCTCCTGCAGGTTCAGCCAGTGTCGCTGAATAATATACCCGAGTCCGTCTGTTGCATCGGTCGGAGCGTGTGTGACTGAAGCGAAATTCTCAGAGGGCGCGGTAAGTATAAATGTGGTATCAGGATAAATGCCGATTCGTTCGGCCAGCGATTTATACGAGGCGCTTTTCTGGCTGTGCGCGGATAGGAGGTCCGCCTCTGCACGCGCGTGGCCGGCCCGGGCAAGGAGAACATGGCGTCTGGGTATCGCACCGTTTTCGTATTCAATTTCCATCCGCTGCAGGGTTCGTGCAGCAGAGGATAACGCTTTTTCGGCCACAGCAACCTCACGCTGGGCAGTATATGCGTGCGCGTAGGCATCAATTATGCCGGCATACAGCGTGTCCAGTTCGTACCGACGGACATCAGTCAGCATCGTGTCGCGCAGACGGGCAGCCTTGAGAGCGCTGCTGACCTTTCCGAAAGTGATAAGCGGCTGGGCAGCGGTCACTGTCCATCTCACCGATTGCCCGGTTTGTTCATCAGGAAAAGAAATACCGCCTCCGAATGCACTCAGCATAGCGCTGTCAAGAGCCAGCGCCTCCTCCCGCGCCAGTGCGCGAATCGTGTCTTCTCGATTGTTGAGGGGGTCTGAAGGAATGCCTGACTGGCCCCCTGTCGATTGTCCGCCACCAAAAGAAAAATCCGGCATAGACTGGTTTTGTGTCTCAAGCGATTGGCGGGTCGGCCCTGCAGTGGCTTCCATGGTAATATATGGAAACGCTGCAGAACGATATTCATTTTTCTCGTGTATCCCTTTTTCGTACCGGAGCTCAATCAGTCTGGCTTCATCGGCGGTATCTGAAGCCATTCTCAATGCTTCCTCAAGGGTAAAAGGTGCTGATTCAGCGTGCGAATTGCCCCGAGAAAAACTAACGAAAAACGCGATAAGCACTGAGCATGTGCATCTTAAAAATATAATATGATGTTTCTTCATAATAATAAAGACCATATCTGGCTGTCATTCTATCGAGGATCGCCTGCAACACCACTTGTGATAAAGTGCATAATAGAGTCAATTTCCTTCTCAACGTCTCCGACCTTCTCTTCAAGCCGCCATTTGAGAAATACTGATTTTATCATTCCTGAAAGATATCGTGCACAATTTTCATCACTGACACTGGTATGAATTTTACCGAGCTTTCTGCATGCTGCAAATGCACCGGTGAATTCATGCAACATCCCCCGAAGGCGCAGTGCATAGTGCTTGTGCATTTGCTGTCGCTTACTTTGTGTATGTATGGCGGCGATGGAAAAATTTGAAAGCTGAAGCAATAATGAAAAATGCTCCCCAAATGTCTCGAATACTGCCTTGATCATGCATTCAAGGTTCACAAAAGGCGGTTGGTTTTCATTCTGGCATTGACACATTTTGCTTTGCAGTGTGTCCAGCTCCCGAAGAGCGAGATGCAGGAAAATGTCTTCCTTATCGGCAAAATAGCTGTACAGGGCGGCTTTTGAAAAACCCGCTCGTGCGGCAATGTCTTCAAGGCCGGTTTCATGATAGCCCTTACAAGAAAAAAGTTCTCTGGCGGCATCAAGAATAAGGTTTTGCTTGGCCTCTCGAATTGCCTGTTGTCGTGTTAATTTGGGGTCCATAATGTTGACTTTAAAGTCAAAAAAATAAATATAGCTCTAAAATATTATAAAAACATTAATATTTCAATACGTTTTTCTTAATTTTTTTATTGCCGGGTTGGTTTATTTTCGGCCGGTGGGCGATTGTCCCGGGTGCCGATGCCGCTGCCCGGGGGCCTGTTTCGGGGATGAGACATTCATGTGATACTTTTTCTCAATTGATCGATAAAGGCATCCGGTGCTTCTTCATGCGGATAATGGCCGGCATTTTCAAGCTTCAGCACGGTATGTATTGGAAAGGAATTTATCCAGAAATTGAATTCTTTTTCTCGAAATGCAATATCTTTCACGCCCCAGATCATTGTCAGGGGGATACCGGCGAGTCGTTGTCGATTGTTCCATAAGCTGTCCAGCCAGTCGCTGGAGGCAATAATATGTTTTGGGAATGTCCAGCATCCTTTCCGGTCGCTCTTGTTTTCCAGATGAGCATACAGTGCCCGGCTAAAATTCTTTGTATCGGCAAAGCATGCTTTGATTATCACCCTGCCGAAAAAATTGAAATTCTTTATCAGAAACCGGCCAATTGGGCCACCGGCGAAACTGCTGAACAAGCGGTAATACATATCATGCTTTACCGACCACATCCAGCTATTGGTAATGACAAGATGATAAATTGAATCGGGATGATCAATTGCGTACGAAATGCCGATCGGGCCGCCCCAGTCATTTACGACTAAAATAAATTTATCAAAATTAAAATGGCCGATAAATGCAGCGAAGTTCTCCGCATGCTTACGGGGAATATAATCCCAGTGCGGCGGTTTGTCGGACAGCCCGAAACCGATATGGTCGGCGGCTATGCATCTGGTTTCTTTCCTGAGTGCCAGAACCGTTTTTCTGAATTCATATGACCACCCGGGGTTACCATGCACAAAAACGATCGGCATTCCCTCGCCTTCGACAATATAATGCATTCTGCCTATGGGCAATTCAAAGTAATGTGATTCAAATGGAAAATCGTTTTTGTTCAGCCACGATTTATTTGCCATAACCACCTAAGCCGGCGGAACCCGAGATGTCAGAGGTCAGCCAGGAAAATTATGTTCATTGACTTATACAAATTACCTGCGCGAAAAATGTTTTTGTCACTGACAGAGAGTTTAATCCGTCATTTGATTGCTCAACAATATACTATTTCTTTACAACGGCACGTTGGATTGTGACAACAACGGGCTGTAGTGCAGCGGGCGGCTTGCCGGAGCCTGTTGCAATTTTAATTATCTGCTCCACCGGGGGCGCCACGCCGGCAGACTGAAATTCCTGATTATGCAGTCACTTGATGTACCTGTTGTTGCATGGATATTGCTGTGGCCCTCATTTGTCCCGGGAACAGGGTGTTCAACCTTTGCACGGTGAAGGGTTTCCGGCGGCCATCATTTGATACACACTGGTGCCTACGTGTGGGTATTACTCCTGTTCTGCCATGGTCCGGCTAGGTGGAAAAAAACAGATCGCCGAGAATATTCTTCCCGGGTACCTTGACAAAAATCATCAGCAAATCGCAAAATCTTGTATGAATTAACATAATCAACTACCATATAGTGTGTTGCGGCCCCGTTTTTGCATTAAAAAACACCATATCTTGGAACAACTCCCCATTATTGAAAAAAAACGTTTGACTTCATATCTCCCTTTTTAGTATTATATGTGGTGAATAGTAGCAAGTAGTGGGTAAAAGTGGTAAATCCCATGGGCCGGGATCAACTATGTCGCGATTCAGAGGAAAATTCGAATACTCTATCGACTCTAAAGGCAGAGTCAGCATGCCTGCCAAGTTCAGGCGCGTACTCAGTCCCGAGGCCCAGGAAACTTTTGTCACCTGCCTTACTCCCAACAAATGCCTCCGGGCATACCCTCTTGATGCATGGGAGAGGTATGAGGATGAGCTTGCCGCCCGGCCCGAAACACCCGAAACGCTCAGGTTCAAACGCTTTCTCTATGATACCGCCGCCGACAACACACTCGATAGACAAGGGAGAATATTGATTGCACCAAACCAGCTCAAACTCGCAGGAGTCAATAAAGATGTGGTTCTTGTCGGACATATGGGGTATATCGAAATCTGGGCAAAAGAAACATATGAGAACTACTTTGTCAATATGCAGGATTATGATGAAATGTATTTCAAATCCGTCGAAGCAGGCCTGGTTGCAAAGTGAGTG
>WJKA01000437.1 GCA_014729375.1 Chitinivibrionales bacterium | reverse complement strand
GTATTCTGAGTAACCAACGGAGTATCTGTGACGTTAATTCTTCAGTTGACCGTGCAGCACGGCCGCAAGAGAACGCTGGACGATCCACCGCGTTTTTTTCCTCTGCACCCCATCAGTTGTTATTCTGAAAAGCGTTCTTGGTTTTTTTTCCAGTGGGAGTGATTGCTCATGCCGAAAATGACAGGATTTGATAATGAAAAATATCTGGAAGAACAGACAGCCGCGATTCTTCAGCGAGTCAACCGGTTCAACAATAAACTGTATCTTGAATTCGGTGGCAAACTCCTGTACGACATGCATGCGGCCCGGGTTCTTCCCGGATTCGATCCGAATGTTAAAATGCGGCTTCTTCAGAGATTGAAAGACAAAGCCGATGTGATTATCTGCATATATGCCGGTGATATTGAGCGCAAAAAGATGCGTGCGGATTTCGGCATCAGCTATGATTCCGACGCTTTGAAGCTTATTGATGATCTTGCAGAATGGGAGATTTCGGTTTCTTCCGTAGTGATAACCCGTTTTGACGGCCAGCCCAGTGCCATGATGTTCAAAAACAAGCTGGAGCGCAGGGGAATCAAGGTTTACACCCACAAATTTACAAAAGGCTATCCTACCGATATCGATACGATTGTCAGCGACGAGGGGTATGGCGCCAATGCATATATCGAGACATTGATGCCGATAACCGTGGTAACCGCTCCCGGACCGTGCAGCGGCAAGCTTGCCACCTGTCTTTCGCAACTGTATCATGATTACCGCCACGGCCGTACTTCGGGATATGCAAAATTCGAAACCTTCCCGATATGGAACATACCGTTGAAACACGCGGTCAATATCTCTTATGAAGCAGCAACCGCGGATTTAAAAGATTTCAATTTAATCGACTCGTTTCACCTTGAAGCATATAACGAAAAAACAGTGAATTATAACCGGGATGTGGAAATCTTTCCCGTTTTGAAACGCATAATCGAAAAAATTACCGGAAAACCATCATTTTACAAATCACCAACAGACATGGGTGTCAACTGTGCGGGCTACGGCATTATTGACGACGAGGCTGTTCAGGAAGCTGCAATGCAGGAGATAATCCGCCGGTACTTCAGGTACGCCTGCGAGTATGCCATGGGCTTTGCCGACAGGGAGACGGTACAGCGGGCTGAACTGCTGATGAAAGAATCGGGGCTTGGTTCCGAAAACAGAACAGTGGTATCTCCTGCCCGCGAAGCGGCCCGCCGGGCTGAAGCATCGGGGAAGGGCAATGAGGGCGTGTATTGCGGCGCCGCGCTTGAACTTCCCGACGGCTCCATTGTTACCGGCTGCAATTCACCCCTTATGCATGCAGCTTCCGCATTGGTCCTCAATTCCGCAAAAAAGCTTGCCGACATACCCGATTCCCTCGACCTGCTCCCGGCAACCATCACCGGCTCGCTTGCACGGTTTAAAAAAGAAGTCCTGAACGGGAAAATGATGAGTCTTGATCTGGAGGAGACCCTTATTGCATTAAGTATCAGTGCTACGGTAAATTCCGCTGCAGAGCTTGCCGTCAAAAAATTGAAAGACTTGCGCGGCTGTGAAGTTCATCTGACTCATATTCCCACGCCGGGCGATGAAGCGGGTTTGCGGAAACTCGGCGCCAATGTTACCTCAGACCCTGATTTCGCCACAAAATGCCTGTTTGTCAACTAAGCGACGGGTGCTGATTCAACTCTTGAGCGTGGGGACGCCGCGCATGCGCAAACCTGCCCGGGAACCGCTGGCAAGAATGTCATATGCTGCAAACGGATCCCGGGCCGTGATAAGCTTCTCCCGGATATCTTCCTGCTTGATAAGGCTGGTCAGATAAGAGAGAAGCCGTAAATATTCTGAATGCTGGCGTTTGTTTGCAGCTACCATGATTATTACATAAACGGGAATATCATCCAGTGCCTCATAATCCAAAATTCCAACCGGACTGATCCCCACCGCTGCCTCCATGCTTTTTACAGACGAAAGCCGGGCGTGCGGAACGGCAAAACCGAGTCCTATCGCCGTGCTCATGAGGTTTTCCCGCCTGTAGACCTCTTCGGAAAGCTCTTTTGCTTTTCTGATACCCGAAGAAGTGTGTAAGATACCCAGAAGCTGATTGAATGACTCAACTCTGGTAATGGTATCGAGAATCGTGATTCTTTCTGCAGAAAAGATATCGGCCGGACAAATTGACGGCGGCGCGGATGGTTTGCCGGACGCTGCAAGACGATCATCAACCCATCGTTCCATCTCAGTCCGCTTGAAACGCCATACTGTGCCGATCTTGCCACAGGGAATTTCACCCTTATGGGCCCATTCATATATTGTTCGTACCGACACCCGGAGGTATTCGGCAACTTCTTCCATAGTCATTATTTCGCTGTTCATCGCAGAATCGAGCCTTTTCTGTTTTAATAGTACCCTGCAATTGAAATTAACCGGCCAGAAAAAATAAGCATTCTGCAGAGCAAATGTCAAAATCAGTATATGAATATCAGAAAATGTAAATAAATGTTGCTATTTTCAAAAGATTGTATTATTTTTTATGGTTTACCAAAACGGCCGAATTCTCACGGCATGCACCAGGGACCACAACCGATTTGACTGCCACTGAATTCGAAAAAGTGCATAACAAGAGTTTATATACCATTATCGAAAGGGATTTGCTTTGAAGTCATCACTCGCAAACGGCTTTCTTGTCGAAAACGGCAGCTTAGGATTGTACTTAAAGGAAATATCCCGCTACAAGCCTCTGAGTGCGCAGGAAGAATTCGAAACAGCCGAAAAGATCCAGAAGGGGGACAAAGGCGCGCTCGAAAAGCTTGTAAAAGCCAACCTTCGATTTGTCGTTAGCGTGGCCCGCACCTACGACCATCAGGGTATGTCTCTTGCCGATCTGATTCATGAAGGCAATCTCGGGCTGATCAAAGCTGCCAAACGCTTTGACCAGACAAAGAATTTTAAATTTATCTCCTATGCAGTCTGGTGGATCCGCCAGGCAATACTACAGGCCCTTGCAGAACAATCCCGGATAACAAAATTACCGCTTAACTGCGTGGGAACGATCCATAAAATCGGTAAAGCGCAGAGCAGGCTTGAGCAAAAATATCGCCGCCCTCCTCATATCGAAGAAATTGCTCACGAACTCGAAATGGACAACAACAAAGTGAAAGAAGCACTGAGCATCGGCAATAATCACACCTCCCTGGATGCTCCGCTTCAGAATTCCGACAGTTCCCGGCTCATGGACCTTCTGCCTAATAAAAAAGAGTCTATGCCCGATGACTGCATCGAAGATATTTCATTGCAGGAGTCGATCAATAAGGCGCTTAAAAAGCTCAGCGACCGCGAAAAAAAGGTGATCCGATTATATTTCGGTATTGAAGACGGGATTTCTCATACCCTGGAAGAAATAGCGCAGCGCTACAATCTCACCCGTGAACGCGTGCGACAAATCAAAGAGAATGCCCTGAAGAAATTAAAGAACAGCGAAGAAGTCGAACATCTTCAGAACCATTATTGATTGCAGCCGGGGAAACAATCCGGGCACACGGGGCAGGGGCGTTGGATTGAACGCCCCTGTATGCATTTATACTCAATACTGCATCCACACAATAGCCGGACGGCTCAAACAATCCCCTGATCCAGCATTGCATCGGCAACTTTGACAAACCCGCCGATATTGGCACCGTTCACATAGTTGACCGAATCGCCGTCTTTGCCGTACTCAACGCATGTTTCATGAATCGATTTCATGATACCCTGAAGGCGCTGGTCAACTTCCTCCCGGGACCAGTTGAGGTGCATTCCATTCTGGGCCATTTCCAGGCCGCTGACCGCAACACCGCCGGCATTGGCGGCTTTGCCTGGCGCGTACAGAATTTTGTTCTCCAGAAAGACTTCAATTCCCGCAGGCTCTGTGGGCATATTCGCACCTTCAGAGATCAGCGTGCAGCCGTTTTTCACCAGTGTTTTTGCATCTTCTGCGGAAATTTCATTCTGGGTTGCAGACGGGAACGCGCAATCGCATTTGATATCCCACGGTCGCTTGCCTTCCCGGTATTCGCACTTGAATTTATCGGCATACTCTTTTATTCTTCCGCGTTTGACATTCTTGAGTTCAAATACAAAAGCAAGTTTCTCTGCATCAATACCGCCAGGATCGTAGATTGACCCGCTGCTGTCGGAGAGTGTTACGCATTTGCCGCCGAGTTTCGTAACTTTTTCGACAGTATACTGGGCAACGTTTCCTGAGCCTGAAACAGCACAGACTTTACCTTCCATAGCCTCACCTTTGAGTTGAAGCATCTCCTGGGCCATGTACGTTGCGCCGTACCCGGTAGCCTCGGGCCTGATAAGTGATCCGCCCCAGTTGAGCCCTTTGCCGGTCAGCACGCCGGTAAACTCGTTGCGAAGTTTTTTGTATTGCCCGAACAGAAACCCGATTTCCCGCGCACCGACACCGATATCGCCGGCCGGCACGTCGGTATTCGGACCGATATGACGGAATAATTCGCTCATGAATGACTGACAGAAACGCATAACTTCATTGTCGGATTTGCCCTTGGGATCAAAGTCGGATCCGCCTTTACCGCCGCCCATGGGAAGGGTGGTCAGTGAATTCTTGAACACCTGCTCAAATGCCAGAAATTTCAGGATACCAAGATTCACCGACGGATGAAATCGAAGACCACCTTTATAGGGGCCGATCGCGCTGCTCATCTCGATGCGGAACCCGCGATTGACCTGTACCTCGCCGCTGTCATCAACCCATGGCACACGGAACAGTATCACCCGCTCAGGCTCGACCATGCGCTCGAGTACCCTGGCCTTCTGATACCGCGGATTCTGCCTGATATACGGCATAACCGATTCAGCGACTTCTTCCACTGCCTGATGAAACTCTTTTTCGGCAGGGTTCTTTGCCCGTACTTTCTCCATGAAAGATACAATATCATTTGACATACTACACGCTCCTTTTATGTTATTGTATAATGTACGGTGCGGAAATAAAAAAAGCCCGCACCTCGTGCGTACACGAAGCTGGGCATCCTCTTTGATACACATTTTCCGCAGAACGGCGCTGTTCTGCAAGCTTGTTAAAGATAAATTACACGCTGCAAATAGTCAACAGATGCGCTATCTGCGCGATTTGCAATAATCCAGCGCCTGCCGGAGATCATTGATAATATCGTCGCAGTCCTCGACACCGGCCGCAAGCCTGATAAGCGTGTCGGTGATTCCAAGGCTGTATCGCTCCTTGCGGCTGTAATCGTAGTAGCTCACGGTGGCCGGATGCGTTATAAGACTTTCGACTCCGCCGAGACTGGGCGCGATGTAGAGCAACTGAAGAGCATCCAGGAACCAGTTTGCTGTCTTGAGCGTCCCATCCATTTCAAACGTAACAACTCCTCCGTATCCTCTCATCTGTTTCCGGGCAATTGTGTGGTGACAGTGGGACTTGAGTCCCGGATAATATACTTTTCGAATCATCGGATGCTTTTCAAGAAAACGAGCAATTGCCATTGCACTCTCGTTCTGGCGTTCAATCCTGAGCGGAAATGTCTTCAGGCCGCGAAGAAGCAGGTAGCAGCAGTGCGGGTCGATCAGGCCCCCCATCCCTTTATGCATCTTGCGTACCTCCTCGACCAATTCATTCCGGCCGGCAATTGAACCGGCAAGAATATCATTATGGCCGGCCAGATATTTCGTGCAACTCTGCATGACCAGATCCACTCCGAAATCTATGGGACGCTGGTTATACGGTGTTGCAAACGTGCTGTCGATTATGGTGAGTACATCACGCTTTCTGGCAATTTTTTTCAGTTTTTCCAGATCAAAGATATTCAGATACGGATTCGTAGGCGACTCGGAGATAATAAACCGGGTGTTTTTCTGTATAGAATGCTCAAGCAGCGCATAATCGCCAAAAGGAACAACCGTACACTCCACACCGAACCGCGCCAGATAGGCATTGCAGAATTCCAGTGTTTTTTTATACGCATCGTCGGTGATAATGATATGGTCGCCGGTCCGGATAAGTGCAAGGATGGTTGTCGTTATTGCGCTCATTCCCGAAGAAAAAATCAGGCAGTCTTCGGCGCCCTCAAGATCGGCAAGTCGCTGTTGCGCGACTTTTTCGGTCGGATTTCCGTATCGCCCGTATTCAAAACGATCTTTCTTTTTTGACGTAAACTCTTTGATTTCCCTGCTGTCTTTAAACGTGTAGGTTGACGTTTGTACAATAGGCGTTGTCAGCGAATCGGCATACCGGTTCCGCTCTTCACCGGCATGAATGCTGCGTGTTGAAAAACCGTCAAAAAGCTCAATCCGTTTCTTTCCACTCTTTTTCATACGCTACCTGTTTTCTCCTATTCCAGTGGATACTATTATCGATTCTGCCAATTTTGCCATGGAGGTCCTTGTGTTCATGCTGTGTTTTCGCATCATTTCGTATGCTTTGCCCGGCGTTATTCTGTTTTTATCTGCAATGATTTCTTTTGCCCGCTCTATTGCCTTGCGCTCTTGGAGTTCCTGTTCGACAATTTCTTTCATGATCCGCAGTTCGGTATTGTGCAGAATTACTGCCGCCTGTGACGCAACCGTAGTGAGCATCTGCTGGTCCTCTTCCGCAAAGTCGTATTCTTCCGGGGTATAGCAGTTGATAACCCCGATAACTTCACCTTCAAAACTCATGGGAACCGACAGCAGCGAAACAAGTCCGTCATCCACGGCGATACGCTTGTTTATAAATCGGGAATCTTCCCTGACATCACGCACTTTGAGAGGCTTATTGGTAAGCGCAACTCTTCCGGCGATGCCTTTTCCAAGCGGGGTATTCGATTTCTGATTATAGCTTCCCGAGTCGGAATGACATGCACGCAGGACCAGCTCCTGATTCTTCCGGTCAAGGAGCAGTATCGAGCAGATTTTCGATCCGGTAACTTTGGCGGTAACCGAAACGATCAACGCAAGAACATCTTCGATATACTGTTTTTCCATGACCGCCCTGCCTATTTCAGCAATACCGTCAAGGAACCGGGATGATTGTTTTTTTCTGGTTGCCGTATCCATAAATACCATGCCGGTTAATGGATATATTTTTTCAACATTTCCGCCCAGGCCCCATAGGCGTCGGCATACGCCTGAATATTTGTCTCATCAGGATCAACGCTTTTTATAGCTTTCAAGCCGGAGAACGCGTCTTTGGGGCCGGGATATATTCCAGCGCCGATTCCTGCGCCTCTGGCCGCCCCCTGCGCCCCGTCGGTATCATACAACTCAACTCCGGCCCTGGTCACCGTGGCAAAAACATCACTGAAAACCGGGCTGAGAAACATGTTTGCATTTCCTGCACGGACAGTCTTGACATCCACGCCGATCTCGCGCATTATCTCAAGGCCGTAATTGAGCGCAAAAACGATACCTTCCTGCACTGCACGAAGCAGGTGCTTGCTGGTATGGCGGTTGAAATCGAGATTATGAATTGAGGCGTTGATATTCCGATTACCGAGAGTCCGCTCCGCGCCGTTGCCGTAGGGAAGAATCATCAGACCGCCGGAACCAACCGGCGCCTGCGAGGCCAGTTTGTCCATCTCTTTGTATGACATTTCATCGCTGCCGTTGCTCATGCAGTTGTGTTTTGCCCAACTGTTAAGAATGCCGGTTCCGTTGAGACACAGAAGGATTCCGTAACGCGGGTTTTCTCTGGAGTAATTGACATGAACAAAGGTGTTAACCCGCGACAGCGGATCGTATTCGGGTTTGTCGCCCACCCCGTATACCACGCCTGATGTTCCTGCTGTTGTAGCGACCTCTCCGGGATTCAGGACATTAAGCGAGAGTGCATTATTCGGCTGGTCGCCTCCGCGGTATGCTACGACAGTTCCGGGTTTGATCCCGAGCTCGGCGGCCGCGTCTGCACTTAGTTCTCCCTGCGATGAAAAGGTCGGAACAACCTCGGGAAGGATATCCGGCGTGAAACCGAAATGTTCGAGCAGAAATTTTGCAGGCCCGCCGCTGGTAAAATCCCACATGATACCTTCAGAGAGCCCCGACGGGGTCGTGGTAATTTTCCCGGTTAGTTTCATGGCGATATAGTCGCCCGGCAGCATAATTTTATGAATCCTGCCGAATATCTCGGGTTCATTTTCTTTTACCCAGGCGAGTTTTGACGCGGTAAAATTTCCCGGGGAATTAAGGAGATGCTCCAAGCAGCGCCTGGTACCCAGTGTCTCGAATGCTTTTTCTCCATAGGGCACCGCGCGGCTATCGCACCAGATTATTGACGGCCTCAGGGGCGTGCCGTTGCTGTCAACCGCAACCAGGCCGTGCATCTGATACGAAATCCCGATCGCTGAAACCGCGGAAAGATCGGCGCCGCTTGCATTCTTGATTCCGGCAGTAGCTTTTTTCACGTGCTCCCACCATGTTTCCGGGTGCTGCTCGGCCCATCCGGGCTGCGCGGCAATAATCTCAAGCTCTTTTTCCGGCGAGATAGCACTTCCGACAACCGTCCCGGTTTCAGCATCAAGCAGCGTGGCTTTAATCGATGAACTTCCGATATCATATCCAAGCAAATACATAACATTCCTCCTTGTAACGTAAATCCGATTTTGATGATTTTTATCAGTCTTACAAAATACGTTCGTGCCTTTTTGCCATGCAGTTTCAGGGCGCGGCACGCGAATTATCCTTAGCATGCCGCGCGAAATGATGATATACTTACAGGTGTAATCCGTTGGTGTTGAATTATTCGATAATTTATTGGTATTTTTACAATTAATATGATACTATTGTCTTTTTGAAACCGGGATTCGATGATCAGGGCATATCGTTTTTCCGTGTTTTGCTGTATGTTCTTTTGCCGGTGCTTTACAAGTATTTCTTTTTAGTAAAGGTATCCTGTTTATGAGAAGGACATTCTTTTCCGGCGGTCTTATCTGTGCGATACTCTTTCTTGCGGCGTTTTCAGCACCGCGCGGCGCCGCCTCCGATGCTCGGCTTTGTATCGGACGACCGGTTGATGTATCCTATGCCAAGAGTTCGAGTGATCGCTGGTTTGCCGCTCTCTGCGTTGAATTGCTTCATTTCCGCCTTTCAGCAGTCCAGAGCATTGAGACTGTCCCACCGGAAACTTTGATTGCAACGATGCCGTCATACGCAAATTTCGAAAGAAGCATCACAGAAAAAGACTACAATTCCCTTGCCGGCACACTTGGCTGTACTCATATTATTTCCCAGAAATACGAATTAACCGACGGCGGGAAAGGCGTGCAGTATTATGCGGAGATAATTTCCAGTCAGGCCAATAATATTGTCAACACGGTCGAGCGATCGTTTCCACTGGCAGAGGCCGGGAAACAGCTTGACACGTGCGCCATCCGGATACTTGAGGGGTTCTCGATTACGATCCCCGAAAATCTCGAGCGTTTCTTTCAGTATTCCATGTTGAGTTCCGAAACAAAAAATATCGCCGAGCTTGGTGAAGCGATCATGCTTGCAAAATATTCCGGCAGAAATAAACCCCTTCAGGCCGCGCAGGCATTCGGGGCGATTATCGATAAGGATTCCCGCATGGAATTCGCCTATTATCTCGGTGCGCAGGCGTATGCTGCTGCGGGCCGGTACTCGCGCGCCGCCGAATTATATCACAGTTTCTTCGAAATAATTCCGGATTACATTCCTTTGTATAGTGAGTTCGCCCGCACGCTGAGGTTGTCAAACAAGCTTGAAGAGGCCGGAGAAATTGCCGCGCGGGGAGAGCGGCGCGCACCGCGATCGGTACCCATTCTCCTGGAAAAAGCCCGGATCATGGAAGAGATGGGAAAGCTTGTCGGGGCAGAGAAAACCTATCGGCGTATTCTCGAAATAGATAAAGGCCGGACCGAGACGCTGCTGTTCTTTGCAAAATACCATAACGAAAAAGGAAAACCCCGGCTTGCGCTGAAATACGCCGAAAAAGCCATACAGAACTCAAAGGAGAATGCCCGCGCGTATTACGAAAAGGGCCGCAGCCTGAAAATCCTGACCACGTACCGGGACGCGATCAACGCATTTAAACAGGCGGCCGCGCTTGATCCCGGGGACCCTCAGCCGAGAATCGCCCTTGGTGATGTGTTCATGCAGCTCGAAGAATACGAAAACGCCGCAGAACAATACGAAATGGCCATGGAAAAACTTCCAAATGATTTCGATATCCACAACAAAACCGCACTGGCACACCGGAAGGCGGGCAACGTAACAAAGGCCGCAAACCTGCTTAAAAAAGTGGAGCCCCGTTTTTCCACCAATTCAAAACTTCAGAAAGAACTCGGCCTGCAGGAATACCTTCTGGGAGACACGGCAAATGCGCGAAAGCACCTTGAACGCTGCTTTGACAAAGAGCAGGAGGATTCCCGGGTCCTGATGACCCTTGGTGATATCTATACCCGCACCGGGCGGTTTGATGAAGCCTACAAAATGTATAACATGGCCATGCCGATTATCGAAGATAAAAATGCATGCAGGATCGCCCTGGCCCGGCTGTATATCGCCAAACATGCACCATCACAGGCAATCACCTATCTCAAGCAGGTTTACGAATCAGATCCAACATATCCTTCGGTAAACCGGCTCCTCGGCGATGCTCGTCTTCAGGCAAACGATAAAACCAAAGCGCTCCAGTACTATCTCAAAGAACGGGAACTGCATGGAATCGAATCATATATCCAGAACCAGATTGCGCACCTTTATTTTGACGAGAAAAACTGGAGTAAGGCCGAAACCGAATATTTAAAACTGATCCAGCTCGGTGTACAGGATGCGGACCCGCTATTCAGATTGGGAATCACCAGCCTTCACCTGAAAAAGAAATCACAAGCCGAAAAATATATAAAGCAGGCGCACTCCAGAGGAAAGGCCGACGCGGAAATATATTTTCAGCTTGGCATCGGCTATTCGGTGCTCGGACTGTATTCAAGCGCTATTGATGCATTCCGGAATTGCATCAAACAGGCGCCCGAGCGGGAAAATGCATGGTTGAAGCTTGCCGATGCATATATGCAAAACAATAACGACACTGCTGCGGCCGATGCATGGGTCAAGGCGTTCGGCCTTAACAATGAAGAATACCACGGACTCCTGGCAAAAGCGGGGCATATCTATTACAAACACAAAATGAAAGAAGAGGCGAAACGCACCTACTCACTTTTTCTGGAGAAACGGTTTGTTGATTATGAAGTCAATGCCAGGCTTGCCCGTATCGAGTATGCTGATAAAAATTACGACCGCGTAATCGAGCTGCTCAAAAACATTGACGGTAAATGGGCGTCGGACCAGATTGTCATTATGATGCTCGCCGAGTCGTATTATGCAACCGGCCGGTATGTTCCGGCAATTGAAGAGCTTGATAAAGCACTGCAAAACAATCCCGAACTTGTGCGCGCCGTCGAACTGTCGGCACTGGCAAATGAAAAGGCGGGGAAGCTGAGCAGCGCCTGTTCGATGTATGAAAAATACCTTCGTTTTTCCGATGAAGGAAACCATCAGGAATACGCATTCCATCTCGGCGAATTATACGAAAAACAGGAACGCATTGAAGAAGCTATCGAACGATACCGCCGGAATATCGGTTTGTATGAAAGCGATATCAGAAATTACCATCGGCTCGCCGCGCTTCACTATGCTGCAAAGGACTGGCAAAAAGCCGAAGATGTTCTTGCCGATGCCGTGGAGATTCCCCGGGCACCCGCGTCCCTTTTCAAAATGCTTGCCCGGGTTTCTGCTTTTCAAGACAAAAACGTCGAGGCCATCCAGTGGTATGAGCATTATCTTACCATGGAACCGGCGGATTCAGCGGCCTGGCGGCATCTTGGAAGTATTTACTTTGACGGTAAGCAGTATATTAAAGCAATCACGCCGCTGAAAATGGCGGTACAATACATGCCGAAAAGCTATGAAAGCCTTTTGATGCTCGGCATTTCTTATTATGAAACGAACCGTGTTGCCGAAGCGATCAAACCGCTTTCAGAGGCACATGCACTCAGAAACGATGCGCTCCGGGTAATCAAGCTGCTTGCAAAATGCTACCGGCATGAGAATGACAATGCCGACCTTACAGCTATACTTCGAAAATGGGCGTCCCTTGATGACCGAGCATTCGCCGTCCGGCTTGAACTCGGCGGGTTGCTTCTCGACGCAAACAAAGCGCCGGAGGCAATCGAAGTATTTGAAGAGGCGGTGAAAATCAACAAATCCGACCCTGAAACCTACACGTTGCTCGCCGCATGCTATGAAGCTCTGGGTAACGATAAAAAGCGGTTGAAGAACCTGAAAACCGCTCTCGGGTATGCCGAAGACAATTTTGAGGTCAACTTTGATCTCGCGCGATACTATATCGAGAACAATGACGACAAAATGGCCGAAACACACCTCAGGATAGCACTGGCGCAGAACAGCAAGCATGCCCGCTCACATTTTGAATTTGCAAAGATCATGCTCCGGAAAGGCAACACAAAAGACGCCCTGGGCCATTTCGATCTGGCGCGAAAATACGACAGCGAAAACATGAAATACCTGGCGCATTATGCCTATGCAGCTTCGCTTGAAAACAAAACCCAGAGCGCGCTTGCCGCAATCGACAATGCCGTCACCGGGACCACCGGCGATGTCGAAATCCTTTATCTGGGCGGTGTTGTTTACAAACGCGCCGGACAGACCGTCAAAGCCAAGCAATTGCTCCGCAAGGCGATCTCAATCGACGCCAGGCATGCAGAATGCTATCACGAGCTCGGTGATGCCTACCTTATTGAGGCAAACTACAAGCAATCGGTGAAGGCGTTCATGACCGCCTGGGAACTCGGCGGATATGATGAGGATGTTATTCTGAAGCTCAGCCGGGCTTTGTCCATTGACGGTAAATATGAAGAAGCCCGGGATTTTCTGTCGCTTATCCTGAAGAAAAACCCGGGGCGGCATGAAGCGCTGAGAGAATTTACGCATATTCTTATTCGTGAAGGCCGCATTGATGAAGCGAAACGGGCCGTAAAAAATTATGAAAAGAAAGAGAAAAGCGGCTGGACACACCT
>WJKA01000436.1 GCA_014729375.1 Chitinivibrionales bacterium | reverse complement strand
GTCGCATTGCGGCAAATGTCTTCTATGAAACCCAGGAAGGGCCCGGGACGGAGGCGCGAATAGAACATGGCAATGTTGGCGGTCGTTTTCATGAAATCAGCCTCGGCAATACAATTGCGCGGAGAAAGCAAAGGCTGGATATCGGCTATAATACACCGCTGTTGATGGGTCTGTTGTTGCGCTTTGAGAATGAACTGGCGATAGCATGGTATCAACTTGGCGGTTTGCACGACAGCCTTGCAACGCCTGTGTTCGGGGGCGATCTTGAAATTAGCATTGGGAGCCGCTTTTCGCGCGATCTTACCAGGTGGTTAAGTGTTTCGCTGGGCGGCGAACTGGTGCATACGGAACAGCAGTCGGCCCCTGAACTGCCCACGATATCAACAAATTTGAACATCATAAGCTCCGCTTCGTTTCACTTTATCGATGCGCCGTTTAATCCGGCGCGCGGTATGACATTCAAACTGAATCTGGGCAATGGGGGCCGGCTTCAGTTGGATAACTTCAGCAAGCTGATCGGCGCCCGTCATAACTGGATAGAGCTGCAAACATCGTGGTATTACCCCCTTCCCGGACCGCTCATAGCCGCAATGCGTGGTGACGGCGGGCGTTTTTTCGGAGACGGGGGGATTAATGCCCGCGAATTTTATCTGGGCGGGCCGCGCAGTATTCGCGCCTTCATGTTCCGCGATATACGTCCAGGGGACCCGGGCAATGCCGGCATGGAGCCGGCCTACTATCTGTTCTCGGGAGAATTGCGGGCGGGACTGTTTGATTTCGGCTGGTTCAGGGAGAATGTACCGCTGGGCAAATCGATTGCTTCCCTGCGGTTTGTTCCGTTTGTGGATTACGGCAAGGTCTGGAACCTGCGATATGCATTCGAACTGCATGGAACGGGCGAAGCGCTCGCCGGGGGTATCGGGTTACGCTATCCGCTGCTCGGCGTTTTTAATATCCGCGTTGATTTTGCCTGGGGCACTGTTCCCGCCGGCGATGAGACATTTCGCGTGGTGATGGATTTAGCGAATGCATTTTAATGGTTCCTTGCACGTCGCGGTTTACGAGTGGAGCGCACACCGTGTATGCGATCGGCCGGCGGCGCTCCTTTCTGTTTGTTTTTGCCGGGGCATGATTCCCGCGGCATAGCGCGCAAACGTTGCGACTATTTCAGCGTATCCGTGCTTTTATGGTCTATTTCCCGCGCCCATGTTTCTCATACGAGACCGCCTTGCCCAGCGTCAGGCCGACATAAGCGCCCGACATTGAGGGGTCGGGACCGGTTATAATGTCGCTGCCGGTATGCTGAAGCCACTCATCCTGATCGAGCACATCAATGCGATACCCGGCGCGCAGGCCAAGCACCAGTGTCTTCGGCTCTTTATGTTTCATGCCGCGCTTCATGTCGATTGATATGAACATAGCAGTCCCTACATCCACCAGAAGCGTCGACTGCCACAACACCGCCGAATATCCCTCGCTGTTCAGCGCTTCGGAAAAAGACCGTTTATATTCGTGGTTACTCAATTTCAGCAAACCAAGCCCTAATCCAGCCAGCGGATAGATATCAAATTTCAAATCCGGCGGCAGCAGGTTGATGCCCGCCTGGGTCACTATCGATGATGCCCACAAGTCGGTCTCGTGATTGTGGGCATGGCCGCTCCGCCAGAACATGAAATTGAGTTCGCCGGTAGAGATAAAACGTCGCCAGCCCATATAGTGACTGAATGTGAGCGCCGGCGCATATTCATTGAATTCCTCCAGACCGTTAGTTGTCAAAGCGTCATTCAGGTTTTCAAAATCGAAAAAATGGATGCCGCCGGATATATTGCCGATACTGATTGCTTCTTTTTTCCATTTGTGTTTTTTTCCCGCCTGAGCGGGCAGGGAAGCGATAATACCGAGCATGCATGCCGCGCAGACTGCTATTTGCGCTTTTTTACTGGTTGCGTGTTTCATTTCACACTCCTTTCGCATTGTATTGTTGTGAGTACGTAATCAGTATCAGTTCCTGTCGATTATTGACAAAATGCCGTAAGCATGAGCAGTGTTGGAACACTGGAGCGATGCACTGAGTCTTTCGAAGCTGTGTATTGGAGTAATGCACGGAAATCGACACATACAACTCTCCATCTCTCACGTTCTCCATAATGCCGACTGATCGCTGAACAAGAACTAATCATGAACATATCTTATCTCTGTTATAGTAGCAGCAATATGCGTGCCAGCGGAAGTCATGGTGAATGCACTAATTTGGATTGCATTCGATTTCGCATGCATAACCCGCTTTTCCCGCATTCAGAATTAAGCAATTCAGGACATATCCTTCGTAAAGCCGGTATTTACGCGAGCAATGCGTACAGGCTGTTAAACCATGATATATATTAGCAATTCTGTGAACGTTGAGATGAAGCTGCAAGGGGGCCGATGTATTCGTTGCGGGATGAGAGATATAAAAATCTTTCTATCTGAAAAGTACATACGGCGAGTGATTTCCGGCAGAGCATAACTAATTTTCGCGGGACCGCAATAGCTGGATCTTGCCTGGGAGGTATGGTCCGCGGCGGCAAGAGGGGAGATTTTTCATGACTGATAAGGGACGCGCCGCAAGCAAAGCCGGTGTAATACATGGGATCACATTTAATGAGGATCAAATAAGCGGCATGGGAGACAAGGGGGCGCGGCCGGATGTTGACCGTCGCAATATGTTCACGCGCATGCT
>WJKA01000435.1 GCA_014729375.1 Chitinivibrionales bacterium | reverse complement strand
GCCTGACAGTGAGAGCGAAATGCGGCAGGATACCAGGCATCAGCAGTCCGTTTCTTTGAGAGGAAAAAAATATACCGGCCCCGCAAAGGCCTCACCCCACCGGGAAAGCGATACCATTCCGGATGAAAAAGCGCCCCGCAATGAGGAGAATACCGGCACTTCGGAATCCACTGCGCGGCATGAAGGCGAAGATCAAAGTTTTGAGGGGGATAAGCGGCGCGGCGGAAAGGCGGGCGGCAAAAAAAAACAGCGCGGTCCTGTTGGGGCGCTGAAAGACACAATCGATCGTCTGAAAAAGAATAAAATTCTATTTGTGGCCCGTCAGACAAAATTCAGAAAAAAGATTGTAAAATGGCTGATGCGCTTATTCAAAAATTGTCTGAAAATTATCAGGATATACAAAATGCATGTTACGGTCCGGGCCTCACTGGCGGACCCGGCACTTGAAGGCAGGCTGTACGCATTATGCACGGGCTTGCGGTATGCACTCACCGCTCCCGGCCCCGATACCGTGAGAATAATTTACAACCCAGCATTTGATTCGGCTGCCGCCGAGGCCCGGTGCGATATCGCCTGCAGGTCTTCACTCGCTGCTCTCTCCCGTCCGGTATTTATGGCACTTTGTACTTTTCCCTGGCTCAGCGCTTTTATTGTCTGGCGAAAAACCAGAGCATTTGTCCGGGCCGGCCGGTCCGCTCAAGCCGATGATTAAACTCTCTGTCAGTGACAAATACATTTTTCGCGCAGTTATTTGTATAAGTCAATGAACATAATTTTCTTAGCTGATCTCCGACTTCTGACCTCTCCGGCTCCGCCGGCTTAGTGTCTGTTCAGAAAACCCTTTTCTGAATGGAGGATTGGAATGTCGGGGGGGGCACTGTTATGAATCGGTACGTGAAGGCAGGGACAGGATGCTGCTGTTATGAAGAATCTGTTATGGAAAGTACTGTGTCAAGATTGCATGAAGCAAGAACTTCTTTTATCGATCCATTTACCTTTATGGTTAGCGTTTTTCCCCGTTTTTCGATAATGTTGTGGCAGTAAATCAAGCCGCCCAGACCATAACTGTCGATAAACTGCACACGCGAAAGGTCGACCAGGACTGTTGTACCGTGTGACCTGCATGCCCGTTCGACTTCACCTGAAAGCTCATTGATACGCGGGCCCAGAAAATCACCGTCAATAACATACTGTCTGCTCATGGGTTCTCTTTCTTTATTGATATATCGTAGATATCATTATACAATATTCGTTGCAAAATGTCAGGTTTTTTTTTTGTGAAAGGTTGACAAATTCATGCCTCAATATATATACTCAGTGTACAATGAATTTGCAAAGCAACAGGATATCCGGTTCAAAGGAGTTTGTATGCGCGTTCTTGTTGTTGAAGATGAAGTTTCGTATCTTGCTTTTCTTGAAGAATTGTGTCTGGACGAAGGATATGAAGTATTAAAAGCAGACAACGGAACAGAAGCGCTGGAGATATTGTCCAGGCAAAAGGTTGATATCATTATCAGCGATCTTATGGTTCCCGGAGTCGGCGGCGTTGAATTGCTGTACAAGCTGAGAGAACACAAGGTGCCGATAATTACCATTTCAGGGTTGTCCCGTGAGGTCGTTATCAGTGAGCTTCTCAAAGAACTCGGCATTGTAAGCGTCCTCCAGAAACCATTCGATTCTCAGGTACTGATACGGGCCATACAAGAGGAAACAACCGGACAGGATTAAAGGAAATACGGCGCTGGAACAGGGCCCGCAAGAGAATCTGCTGCTGATGTGCGGTGACAGTCATTGAGAAATACACCATGGAAACCACAACTCCACACTAGACAAAAGAAACAAACATGTGGTTGATTTTGTATCCCGCCCGCTTTTTTACAAGCGAACAAAAATGGTGCCGATAAGGACTATGTATATAATCATTCCGGGAAGGCACACCTGCATGAAGAGAATATTTATTTCGCCGGTTGAGACCGCACTGTTCCATATTGCAAGCGGAAGGGTAATGATAAACAGGTAAAGAATTACAGAAGAGGACTCAGACTTCAAAATCCGATTCATCGGGAAGGTCCAGTTCTTTTGACGTTCGAAAAATGAATTCACTGCCGTTTTCCATGCGGACACAGATATTTCCCGGGTCGCCTTTTACTGTAATGCATGCTCCGTAATTTCTGGCGCGCGCGATTGTTATCAAACACAGCGCCTTCTCCAGACCGTCACCGCGACCGAAATTCCAGATTTCATCAGGTTGAGCAACCCGACCGGAGTCATAAATTGATTCAGATGCCATTGCCTTCAGTTTTGCCGCGACCTGCTCAACCGGCATATCCCGGGATTGTTCGATACAAACCGGGTTGCGCTGAATTGCAGCTTTGCAGAACGGTTTCCAGGCCGCCCGGCGCATGTCTCGTGATGCAGTAAAGGCAAGGTCGGCTGTTACATTGACAGAGCGAATTGATTCGAGATACGCGATAATATCCTGCCGAGATTGTTCGACACTAAGATGGAGCGGAGAGGAGGCGGTCCAGCGCTTGGCGGTACCGGGAAGCCGCGGTTCAATTTTGCAGAAATCCAGCAGTTCGTCGATAAATTTTTCAACATTATAGCATCCGTGGTGAAGGTGCTTTTTGAGTTTTTCAACCGTGTATGGTGAGTCAATCGAAACCGGATTTTCCCTGAAAAACGACTCAATTTCATCAAGAAGAACACGGTCCCCGAGCGGTTCGGTATAAAATTCGTCTTCATCGATTTCATGAAGCAGTGCTGTCCGCGTAGCATCGTTTGCGCGGGACTTGCTGCTGTGTTCGTAGTGAAAAACTTTCTCAGCTTCGATAAACCGCGGCTTGCCGCAGCAGCGGTGCGAAAATTGAAAACATTTCTGGGCATCGGCGGCATGCCGGAGAAAATTGGCAAGAATATCAAAATTGATATCTGTTTTGCAATACCGCAAAAGCTTGCCCGAAAAAGAATCATACGCGCTTTTCGATATTGATGCCGTGTCATACACCGAATGAATATACCCTTCATGGTTGGCAATGATGGTAACCTGCTCGTTTCTCAATGCACGCTGCGCTTTAAACGACAATTCCGTACCGTTAAACCACATGTTTTTTGTAACTATACGACGGTTATTGGTAAGAATTCCGCCTTTGATATCGATAAAATTCTGCGAGTGAAGCGGTGTTGCCATGAGAAAGATTTTTTCAAGCGGTATTTTTGCAATCACAAACAGGGCGCTTGCATAAAGTGCGGAAAGTGAAACGCATTCTCCCGCTCCGCAGGGATATCCCTCCTTGTGCCGGAATGCATTCATTG
>WJKA01000434.1 GCA_014729375.1 Chitinivibrionales bacterium | reverse complement strand
AGACTATATCGAGTTGTCGGGCATTCATTTTCACGGCGGATCTGCTGTTCTGGCCGAATCGCACCATTGTGTTATTGACAATTGTCATTTCCGGTATGACAGCCATTTTTCCAATTTTACGTACCGTTACGATGCGCTTGCTTCCGGGAGCAACTCGAACAAGCTGGCCGGCAATCGCGGGATCTATATTTCGGGCAGCAATAATGAAATAAAAAACTCATCGATTGTCTATTCAGCGGCGAGCGGGGTAATTCTTGCCGATACCGCGAACCGCGTCACCAATTGCCTGATCCATGATATCGATTATATCGGCACCTATGCAGCAGGTGTATTTTTCGGACAGCCGTCATCACGACAGTACTCGAGCGGCCATACGGTCAGCTACTGCACTATTTATAATTGCGGACGCTCATGCATTAATTTTCACCGCGTAAACAAATATGATGCCGATATCAGACTGTTGAATAATAATCTCTACGCATCGATGTGCATATCGCAGGACGGCGGGACGATTTATGCCGACAGTCTCCCGTCAAACAATATCGAAATAGGATATAACTGGTTTCATGAAGTGTATACCGGTCCGGGGTGCTATGTCTATTTCGACCATCTCGGTGGGCGGGGCTGCAACATCCACCACAATGTCTTTTTCAAAAACCCGCGTGCTCAGCGCAAGTTTCTCACTTTTTCCGCGCGTAATGCATACATGTA
The DNA here is from genome assembly GCA_014729375.1 of Chitinivibrionales bacterium. Classification (GTDB taxonomy): domain Bacteria; phylum Fibrobacterota; class Chitinivibrionia; order Chitinivibrionales; family WJKA01; genus WJKA01. The sequence goes on along the minus strand of WJKA01000434.1, from coordinate 3,039 downwards.
TAACAACACCTTTGTAGCGCGCCATAAAGAGCTTTCTTCGCTGACAACCCTGTTGCGCATTTACAAACAAGAGCACCCCGACATGACCGCCAACAACCTCGATGCAACGATCGACCGGGCGCAGTGGATGTTTGTTGATACTTTGAACATGGACTACCGGCTCCGGGCCGGATCGCCGGCCATCGATTCGGGCATTGATATTCCCGGCATTACCGACGCCGCGGTCGGGCAGCCCGATCTCGGCGCGTATGAATACGGAGGAGAACACTGGGTCCCCGGTCATGACTGGGGAGAGCCGCCTGATGTCACCTGGCTCTGGGGATCGGGGAAACCTGTTAAAACACCAACTGCACCCCAAAAAAACGCCGTCCCGGTGCCGACTGTTTATGTAACGGACGGTAAATTGCTGTTCAGGCCGGATGACCACCATGTCTGGGATGTTTCACTGTATGATTTTACGGGAGCAACGGTTGCCCGATGGAAACGACGGCGCTTATCAGTGCTTCCTCTCCACGCGCTGCCCTCGGGACTGTATTCGGTTCGCATGCACAATGGAAAAACCTCAATCGTCCGTCGAATAGTGCTTGCAGACTGAATGGCACAGAAATTTACCGCTTGATATCCTTGAAATCCTTTTTCTTTTTGTCACCGCCGCCGAAAAAATCCTCAAACCATATATCCGGCTTGCGCCGCTCTTTCTTTTTCCTAGTACCGACATTCTGCGGAAAGACAGAATCCATCGAAGACGATCCCCGGTAGTTTCGAATGCCGAATATTCCGCCAAAGACAAGCAATGCAATTACTGCGATCAGCAATACAATTTCGCCCGGTTTAAGTTTCAGCCTCATAGAAATTTTTCTGTTTATGGTATCAGGCTTTTGCAACAAAACCCTGGTGGTCTATACGCCATCTCTCAATTCGAAAAGACCTTTTCTGAACCGGCAGTACTCATGACCGGGCATAACTTTCAGAAACCGGACAGCCGGAAAAAAACGGTCAGGTTTCAGAAACCGAGTCAAGCGCGGACTTGAGCTTCTCAATTGAATAGGGTTTACGGATTGCAGCGAAAAACCCGAATTTCTCATAATACGCAATTTCTTCATTCTCAGCATATCCACTGCAGATAATTATTTTCAGTTCCGGGTCCTTTTTGTGAAGTTCTTCTGCAAGCTTCACGCCACCCATGCCTCCGGGAATGGTCAAATCTGCAAGAACCGCATAATAACTTTCTTTCTCATCAACCCGCTTATTGTAAATCTCAAGAGCTTCTTCACCGTTTATTGCAGCGTCAACCTCATAGCCGAAACGTACAAGTATTTTTTTCAGGATATTTCGTATAACATGATCGTCTTCCATAATCAAAATGCGGTTCTTGTCCCGTTCAGCATGTTTTTTTCGATGCAGCACATCAAGCTGCTTTTCCATGCCCTCTTCCGGGAGATAGACGGTAAATACCGTGCCGACTCCCTGTTCTGATGAGACGAATATCGAGCCGCCGTGATTTATCAGGATTGAGAAAGCCATGGACAACCCGAGTCCGCTTCCCCTGTCCTTTGTCGTGAAGTATGGGTCAAAAACTTTATCGATAATATCGGATGGAATGCCTTCGCCCTGATCTTCAATCATAATTTCCACATACGATCCTGGTGCAAGGTTCAGTACCGAATTTTCCTGAACGTGCCGTCTCCTGATTTTGATAGTGACCGGCCCGCCGCCGGGCATGGCCTGAATTGCATTGAGGATAAGGTTTTGAAAAACCTGATTGAGCTGCCCCTTGTCTGCTTTTACCGTAAGGTCCTGGTCGGGAAAATCGAATTGCAGTCGCGCTTTTGAACCCCGTGAGGCAAATGTAGAGGCGTCTTTGACAACTTCCTTTATCTGGAGAAATTCGTTTATCGGCGCGCCGCCTTTTGAAAATGCAAGAAGCTGTTTGGTGAGGCTTGATGCATTAAGTGCGGCCTTTTCCCCCTGGGAGAGTATCTCGGCAATTTCCTCATTTTCCTGGAGTTCCATGGATGCCAGTGAAAAACTCGCCATTATGCCTGCAAGAAAATTGTTGAAATCGTGAGCGATCCCTCCCGCCAACTGACCCAGCGCCTCCATATTCTGTGCCTTCTGCAGTTCCTGCTCGGTTTTCATCTGGGTGCTGATATCGCGTATCAAAAGAATAGTTCCAAGATTGCTCCCTTTTGATTTTATCATTGTCTGGGAAAGAAGGAGGTGCCTGCTGCCGCGTTCGCAGGTAATTGTAAAAGGCTCATTCTGGTATTCACGATTGACCGCATACCCCTTGATTCGTTCCTGAAGCAGCGATATGGTAATCCGGTCTTTCGGATCACCAAACAGCGTACACGCGCTTGCGTTTGCCTGGAGAATGTTCCCGCGCTTGTCAAAAAGCAATATCGCGTCTTTGACATTCTTGAACAGGATGTTGAATGATTGCTCAAGCTGCTCGATGTTTGCCGAAAGCAAATGGTATTTGTAGATGGCCCGGTATATGAAATATAGCTGCATCAGAAGGCCGAGGGTGGAAAACAAAAGGGCATCGTGCAAACCCAGAAATGAAGGAAGCACCACCATGGTAGCAAGCATCCACAGAATTGAAATAATCGCGCCGATACAAATTAAAAGCAACTGCTTGCCCTGCAACGACTCCCGTTTTTTTTCCATTTCGGTAAAACAGAGAAAAATCGCATACAGCCCGGGAACAAGAATCGCAAACAGTATAAGCTGGATATATGTTGCGCTGAGCCCTCGTTCCAAATCCAGTTCCGATGCAAGAATGTCCTTTTGTACGTCCGGTGAAAAATAGGCCGATACAATGCATGCAAAGACCAGCAGCAATGAGCCATAGTACAAGAAATTTCTTTTTTTATTAAGAAGAGCGAAAATAAAATTGAGAAATAAAAAGCCAAGCGCCAGGAAAAACGGCACAACCAGACGGGTAAATATCAACTCGAGCCGGGGAGTCAACGGAATATGGGTGAAAAATTCGATAAGGGTCACACAAAAAACAAAGAATGCAAAAACAAGAAATGT
>WJKA01000433.1 GCA_014729375.1 Chitinivibrionales bacterium | reverse complement strand
CATATATACTGCGGGCGCCGCAAAGGCTATCTGAGCTTTTATGCGGGCAAAGTTGTCGATGCATTCTACCGGAACACGACCGGGCGGGAGGCAGTATTTGCCATGCTCGACCTTGAAGAAGGTGATTTTTACTTTGAGCCGAAAAATATCATACAGCCGCAGTTGATGCAGGAATCCATTCTGGACCTCACGTTTGAGTGGGATGCGCGAAAAAACAGATAATCGGAAATCATCTGTCGATCTTGAAAGTTTCAACAGAAATATTAACCTCTGAACATCGGGAGCACGCATCATGACAGGAAAGCTGAAAATCTTTACCGGAAATGCAAATGTCCCTCTTGCAAAAGAGATTTGCCGCCATGCCGGCGTACGCCTGGGCAAATGCAGGATTGTAAAATTCAGCAACGAAAACATCAAGGTAACCATCGATGAAAGCGTCCGTGGCAAAGACGTCTTCGTGATTCAGCCGTCATGCTCGCCAGTCAACGAACATCTTGTTGAATTGCTGATTCTGATTGATGCAATCAAGCATGCGAGCGCGCAACGGATTACTGCGGTAACACCTTACTTTCCGTATGTTCGCTCAGATAAAAAAGACGAGCCCCGGATATCAATCACCGCACGGCTTGTCGCCGATTTACTGCAAACCGCCGGAGCAGCCCGCGTCATGACCATGAACCTTCACTCTCCCCAGATCCAGGGGTTCTTCCGCGTGCAGGTCGACCACCTCCTTGCAGGCAAATTGCTGTGCGAACATTTTAAAAAAGAAGGTACCGATAATTGTGTGGTTGTTGCGCCCGATTCAGGAAGTGCAAAACATGCAAAATATTATGCAGCAGTACTCGGCCTTCCTATGGCAATTATGGACAAGCGACGGACCGACGATTCCGAAAATCCGACAGTCCACTCGGTTATCGGAAACGTACAAGGAAAACGGGCCATTATTTTCGATGATGAAGTTGCATCTGCCGGATCACTATGCGAAGTCACCAGAGCGCTGCATAATCTCGGGGTCCGTGAGGTCCAGGCATGCTGCGTGCACGGCGTGCTTTCCGGAAGCGCTATCGAGAGGATCAAAAATATCAACCTGTCACGGCTTGTGGTGACCGACACGGTATATATTCCCGACCATAAAAAAATCCCCCGGCTCCATATAATCTCAGTGGCAGAACTCCTGGCAAAAGCGATCATTTATACTAATCAGGGAAAATCAATCAGCGGATTGTACGATCGCTATTGAGTGGCTGCCATGAAGTCTTTGCAGAAAACCGGCACACTCCCCTTTCTCATCTGGGCAGGCCTGATCTTAATTGTCAGCTCGATTCCCGGCCAGCAGATGCCCGAAATGACGTCGTTCTGGCAATGGGATAAAATTGCGCACTTTGCAGAATATTGCATTCTCGGGCTCCTGCTCATGCGAAGGATTTTTCTCGTAAACCCCGACGCAACCGCACGCACAATTGCCCTGTGGATTTGTGCAGCACTCGTTTTTGCTCTTATCGATGAAATGCATCAACTGGTAATCCCCAACCGGATGTGCACCTGGCAGGACTACAGTGCAAATTCTCTGGGGGTCCTTGCTGGTTTCGGCGTGCATCACCTGTTTCATGAAAAGAGCAAACGGTGATCCAGTTGACATGCGGCACCGACGAGGCCGGGAGCCGCCTCGACCGGCTGCTCCGGAAACGCCTCGCCCTGAAATCCCTCTCGGCAATATACCGCATGCTTCGACGCGGGGATGTTAAAATCAACGGCCGTAAAGCCCGGCCGGACTATCGTATTTGCGACGGTGATTTTCTGGAGATCATCACACTTGACAAAGCAGAGCTCGCCCGGAAATATACCACGCCTCCGCAACAGCTTGAAAACCTGGTAAACACCGGCTTTTTCGCAAAAAATTTTTGCATCCTTTTTGAAGATGAGTCCCTGCTGCTATGCAATAAGCCGGTACACCTTGCCGTCCACCCGGGAACCGGCCATAATAAAAACGACACGCTTATCGACCTGGCAAAAAGCTATCTGTTCAACAAGGCGGCCCCGGAACAGTATACCGAACCGGTCCTGGCGCACCGGCTTGACAAAGAAACATCCGGCGTTATCATGATCGCCAAAAACAGACAAATCCTCAGAGAAATACACACGCTGCAGCGGAATGAAAAAATAACCAAAGAATACCGGGCACTCTGTCACGGCGCACCGAAACAGAAAAAAGGCACCATTTCCCTCGATCTTCAACGGACCCACTCCACCGGAAAAGGAACTAAAATGAAAGTCCGCTCCCGCGGTAAAAAATCACAGAGCCGCTATATCCTTATCTGGAAAAATAAAAATATCTGCGAACTTTCCATTGTTCTGGACACCGGAAAAACCCACCAGATTCGCGTCCATACCGCGCATATGGGCTTCCCGGTTATCGGTGATACACGCTATGGCGATCAGAGCCGGGACCGTTTCCTCTTTGACAGTACACAGGGCCCCGGGCGAATGTATCTGCATGCACACACCCTCTCATTCCCTCACCCCGTGACCCGCATGATGATCCGGTGCACCGCTCCGGTCCCCGGAGAATTCCTGCAGATGAAAAATGCCGCCCAGCACGGCCCCCCGGAAACTACGTGATATAAACCGCTTGGCATAAGCATGCCCACATCGGTGTGTGTTGAAAAAAACGAAGGAGAATGCTATTATATTAATGGTGCTGCAAAAATCTGTATATTCTTTTATTTTACAATAGATTATGCCCGAAAAATCAATCAAACCACCAAAGCGGTTTTCCCTCAAAGGCGATGTTTCACTGGAAAATATTCTTCCCAGAATCGAGCGGACTTTCTTCAAGGTCGGCTCGCAACTGGGAAAATACCGCATTATTGAAGAAATTGACCGCGGCGGCATGGCTGTGGTCTATAAAGCACTCCAGCTTGATCTTGACAGGGTGGTTGCACTCAAAGTCCTGCCCGCAAATATCACTATCAACCGGCGTTTCGTTGACCGGTTCCTTTCTGAAGCGCATGCTGTGGCACAGCTTAATCATCCCAATATTGTCAGCATCCATGAAGT
>WJKA01000432.1 GCA_014729375.1 Chitinivibrionales bacterium | reverse complement strand
GTTAATATCATCACCACTCTGCCGAATGTCAGATACAGAGTGATTACAAAAGACGCCGCCGAGCTGTACATCGACAGTCCGGCAAAGCTCCCCCCGGTGCAGGAAATCGACCGGATCGGCGAACCGGTCACCAGGGTCCAGATTGTCACTCCTGCAGATTATGTCGGCCCGATCATGAAACTCTGTGAAGAAAAACGCGGAGCACTCCAGACCATGGAATACCTTGAACAAACACGGGTTTGCCTCCACTACAAACTTCCGCTGTCCGAAGTGATTATTGATTTCTTCGATAAACTTAAAAGCTACACGCGCGGGTACGGATCAATGGATTACGACTTTGCCGGGTACCAGGATGACGACCTTGTAAAAATTGATGTCATGCTTAACGGGCAGGTAGTCGATGCATTCTCTGCAATAGTGCACCGGGATAAAAGCTACACGTACGGACAGGCGATCACCCGGAAACTTAAAGAATTCATCCCCCGGCAAATGTACCAGGTAGCAATTCAGGCCGCAATCGGCACACGGGTAATCGCTCGTACATCTGTCAAGGCTTTCCGTAAAGATGTTACATCCAAATGCTATGGCGGCGACATTACCCGGAAAAGAAAGCTCATCGAAAAACAAAAAGAGGGCAAGAAACGCATGAAACAGGTCGGCAATGTTGAAATACCGCAGGATGCATTTCTGGCAATTTTAAGGCGGGAATAGGCGGCAATGCAGACGATAAACAGCCAGACAACACCATCCGACATACGGGTCCGGGCATACCGCGTTATCAAGCGGCTTGTTCTTTTCCTCGGGGTAATTCTCCTTGTGAAGCACGTGCTGTTTGACAGTGTAAAAGTAGCCGACAGCTTAATGGCGCCCACGCTTATCCGGGGAGACCGCATCCTTGTTTCACGCCTGGCTTCTGCACTGCCGTTTTCCTTTGTATTTAATCCGGAAATAAACAGTGTTGCCGTTGTTAAAGAGCCGTTTATCTCTGAAAATCTCCTCAGCTACCGGATAGCCGCGCTTCCGGGCGACAGCATTTACATCGATCAGGGCGTTTTCCATAATATTACGCGACCCGACATCAGCTATGCTGTATCAATCAAACCGGAAAATGCCGTTCCGCCCGAGTATTCACCACGCGATTATCTTCAGCCGCTCAGACTGGGCTCCCGGGGAGATACCATACGTCTCGATTCACTTCGTATTCGTGATTTTACATTCGCCGCATCGATGGTCCGACAGGAAAATCCCCGCAAAAACCATGAAATACAATGCCGTTTTTCTCTGGACGGTGCGATTCAGTCGGGATACCGTGTAAAAGATTTCGCGCTATACAAAGGGCCCCTCGACAGTATTCCGCAAAAATACCATTTTGATTATTTTTTCTGGGACAAATTAAAAGCCTATCTGATAAACACGAACACGGGCAGCGATGTAGAGCTTGCACTATTTTGCAAACAAAACGGCAAGCGGCTTGTACAATACACGCTGCGGCAATCATATATATTTTTCCTGTCTGATAACTGGCAGCGTGGATATGATTCACGGTATATCGGGCCGATCGCAGAATCATCGATTAAGGGCAAAGCAATCTTTGTCTTATGGTCGTTTGAGCCCGGCAAGCCATTTTTCAAGTCATTGCGTACAAACAGACTGATGAAAATCATCAGGTAATCCGTCGGGATGTGAGATATATGCCACCACGCTGGAAAAAAGGGTACTATGGCAATTATGGCGGCCGGTTTGCGCCGGAAGTGCTCATGCCCGCGCTTGAAGAGCTGGAGGGTGCATTTGCCGGGTTCAAGAAGGATAGCGAGCGCAAAAAGCGGTTTGATTACCTTCTGAAAAACTACAACGGCCGCCCGACACCTTTGTACTACGCACAAAGCTTGAGCGATTATCTGGGCGGTGCGCGGATTTATCTGAAACGTGAAGACCTCAATCATACCGGGGCGCACAAAATAACCAACTCCCTTGGCCAGGCGCTGCTTGCCCACTATATGAATAAGAAAAGGATTATTGCGGAGACCGGCGCTGGCCAGCATGGCGTTGCCACCGCCACTGCCGCAGCCCTCCTGGGGCTTGAATGCGATATATACATGGGCACGATTGATATGGCCCGCCAGCGCCCGAATGTTTTCAGAATGAACCTCCTGGGATCACGGGTAATCCCGGTGGAAAGCGGTGGAAAAACGCTGAAAGACGCGGTTAATGAAACGATGAGAGACTGGAGTGCATCGGTGAGAACAACGCATTATGTCCTCGGTTCTGTTCTCGGTCCGCACCCGTTTCCCTCAATTGTCCGGTACTTTCAGTCGATAATCGGCAGGGAAACCAGAAAGCAGATCATGCGGCAGGCAGGGCGGCTTCCAGATGAAATTGTTGCCTGTGTGGGCGGTGGATCGAATGCGATTGGCATTTTTGCCGCGTTTCTCAAAGACACTGATGTCCAGTGCACGGGTATTGAAGCCGGCGGCCGCGGCATCCGGGGCAGGAACCATGCTGTCAGATTAACGGC
>WJKA01000037.1 GCA_014729375.1 Chitinivibrionales bacterium | reverse complement strand
TATCGAGTTAACAATGCTTTGCGTCTTGATTTCAATTTGACGGACTTTTTTCAATACTTCTTTTGGTATCATATCGCCTGTGTGTCCAGATCAGAAAGTTCATGTGTCAATGATTCGAGGTGCTTTGTCTTTGCATGGATTATCATGCGCTGGACGACAATAACAACCATGTTAACAAATGCAAATGCACCCAGGAACAGCCCCCATTTGCGGTGCCGGTTAACCCGTTTTTCCATGGCGCGCTTTTCTTCTTCCTTTTGCAAAAGATCTTCATGCCGGGACCGTATGGCTTTTATTGTCTCCAGGTTGCCGCCTCCGGTTACCTCAAGTCCTTCCGCTTTTTGAAAAGAACGGTAAAGATCGGAAATGTCTTCTCCCGTATACCCGAGCAATCTGAGAATGGAAATAATTTCAGCGCGCATTATCCGGCGCTGCTCACGGGCGATTTCGCGGAACTCCTGCCCGTTGGAAAACGACTGGCCGAATGGATATTGTTCGGAAAGTTGGGCATAGAGTCGCATTGCATTTTCATAATCGCCGATTTTCTGGTGATAAAATGCTTTTTCAAAAAGCGCATCATCGGCAACATCGCTTTCAGGAAATGTGTTGATTATTTTATCCATGACAAAAAGCATTTGCTGATCGCGTCCGAGCTGCCTGAGTGATTTTCCAACCCAGAGTGAATAGAGTGGTTTGGGATCGGCCGAGTCGGCAAAGGTGAAATTTTTCAGGGCATTTTCATAATCCTTGTTTTTAAAATATTCTAGTCCCGATCGAAAATAAAGATCGGGAGGATCTTTTTCCCTGCCTATATGGATATCTTTTTTCTTCGAGGGGGGTTCCGGCGCCGGTTTTGCGCCGCGGTGCGTTTGGCGTTGTTCTGATTTCTTCTTTTTTTTCGATGGCTTCATTTGGGTGCCGGCCTGGTCTTTTTCTACAAAAATAATCCCCTTTTCCTCATCGTAAACAAGAACCTTTTCTGCACCAATATCAACAGCCACAAGCAGGAGCACGCACAAAAATACCGACCGGCAATGCAGGAAACAGGTATACATATTCGCACAGTTGTTTCAGGGGACTTCGACGCCGTCAAATACTTTCTGAACAACGTCTTCAGCGCTGATATTCTCAGCTTCAGCTTCATAGGTAATTATAACACGATGGCGTAAAACATCCATACCTATCGCTTTTATATCTTCGGGCGTGACATATCCTCTTCCCCGCATGAATGCATGAGCACGGGCAGCGCGGGTAAGGTAGAGTGTTGCCCGTGGCGATGCGCCATACTCAATAAGGTCTTCAAGGTCGGCAAGATTGCTCTCTTTCGGACGACGGGTGGCAAAGACAAGGTTTACTACATATTCTTCAACTTTAGGATCCATATAAATCTCATTGACCACCTCAGCGGCTTTCAGGATTTGGTCAACCGATACAACCCGGGACACATCGGGTACTGTCCCGCCACTCATTCTGGTCAGAATCAGGCGCTCTTCTTCCTTTGTCGGATAATCGATTTTCAGCTTGAGCATAAACCGGTCAACCTGCGCCTCGGGCAATGGGTACGTACCCTCCTGCTCGATAGGGTTCTGAGTGGCGAGCACCAGAAATGGGCGGGGAAGTTCATACGTTGTATCGCCGATCGTTACCTGTCGCTCCTGCATGGCCTCAAGCAGCGCACTCTGTACCTTTGCCGGAGCGCGGTTTATTTCATCAGCAAGTATGATATTGGTGAACACAGGACCTTTTTTTGGAACAAATTCTCCGGTTTTCTGATTGTATACCAGTGTTCCGATAAGGTCTGCAGGGAGGAGGTCGGGGGTAAATTGTATACGCTGGAAACGTGTGTCGATGGTCTTGGACAAAGTAGAAACCGCCAGGGTTTTCGCCAGCCCGGGAACACCTTCAAGAAGAATGTGCCCTTTAGTGAGCAGGCCTATCAGAAGGCGGTCAATCATCCGGTTTTGACCGACAATAACTTTCTGCATTTCATTTTTCAGCGTTGATACAAAGCTGCTTTGCTCTGCAATTCGTTCGTTTAATTTGTTGATATCAACCGCCATAGAAAATCCTTTCTTACCAGTTCATTCGTGCAGGACTCACAAATAATGTATATTTGGGATCAGAATACGATTTTGAAAAACAGCATATTGAATGATGCTGCTAAAAAATAAGGCATCACCTGAAATTGAAGCAATATAATTTGTCATCGAGTACCTGAACATTCGTAAAATACTATTGTCTTTCCAGTGTACCTATGGTATCATTATTCAAGATTATATGGATAGCAGCGGCTTTTTTTCTTATCAAGTCGCTGCTTTTTCCTGCAAAAAAAGACAGAACAGACCCTGAGGCCGGTTCGTATAAGCGGAAGGCGAAACGATTTGATACGAGCGGAGAAAATGTCGCTGATGCTGATTTTGATGAAGTAGAATCTGATTAATCGAGGGGGAGTGTTCTGCAGGGAATGAATGTATCATTACTCGCAAGGAGTTGATCATGGAGCTTTCGGTCAAGGAAGTCGGAAAGGTAAAGATCATCAAAGTTGCCGGTCGCGTGGACTGGGAAAATGCCCGCTTGCTCGACAAGGAAATACATCAGGTTGTCGAAGACGGGTATTGTCATATCGCATTCAATCTTGACGAGGTAACCTTTATTTGCAGCGGCGGTATCGGCGCGCTGGTGTATAATCTTAACAAAGTAAAAAAGATGGGTGGCGCAATTTATATAATTTCCTCAAATGAATACGTGAATTATATTTTCGAAACCCTGAAATTCGATATTGTTTTTGACGGGTTTCTTTTTGATAATCACGAAAGTTTTTCCGAGCAGGTGCTCGAGCAGAACAACTGAACGTATCCACACACAATGCTTTCTCCTCTGATATTTGACCCCATATACAAAGAAAAAGTCTGGGGCGGCAACAGGCTTGCCGTGCTTCTTGACAAAGACATATCGCCCCGGGCAAAAATCGGTGAGTCGTGGGAGATTTCGGGTTTCGGCAATGATATCTCGTGCATTGCCGAAGGCCCGTTGACCGGAACACGTCTGTCGGATCTGTTCATGAACAACCGGGATGAGCTGGTCGGCGGAGCGGGCTCGGCCGATACATTTCCCCTGCTGTATAAATATATTGATGCCCGGGAGAGATTATCGGTACAGGTTCACCCTGATGATGCTCAGGCCCGCAGCAATGGGTGGGGGGCATTTGGAAAAACAGAATGCTGGTATGTTGTACACGCAGATCCGGGCACCCAGATGGTGGCCGGCTTCAACCGTCCTGTTTCTTCAGAAGATATTGAAGAAAGCCTGCAGAAGCACTCGCTGCCCGACCTGCTGAATTTTATCGATGTCAAGCAGGGAGACGTGCTTTTCATTCCTGCGGGGACTGTTCATGCAACACTCAGCGGCGCGCTGCTGTTCGAAATCCAGGAGACCTCCGACACGACATTCCGGTTTTATGACTGGGACCGCAACGACCCGGCACGTCCGCTTCATATTGAAGAGTCACTTGCTGTTGTGGACAAGGCGTTTCACAACCGGCATACTATTCAGCCGGTCCCGTTCGAGTGCATGAAAGGGATAGAATGCCGGTATCGCGTTGCCTGCAGCTATTTTTCTATAATCGAGCATCAATTTACTTTGTCAACAAAACATTTTCTTCCACCGCGACAATCATTTCAAGTCATTACCGTGCTGAATGGCGAGGTGGAGATCACGGGCGAAAGCTTCGCCGCGCGGTATACCAGTGGCCGCAATATTTTAATCCCGTCTGTGCAGAGAAAAATTGCCGTTTCTGCAGACCCGGGCGCGCACCTGCTGGTAAGCTGGATACCCGATTTGCACAACGATGTTATCGCTCCTTTGCGGCGGCAGGGGATTTCCGATGAGACAATCAGGTGTCTGGGGGGTAATCCGCTGCGGAATGATCTTGACCTGATGCTTTGATGTGCGCAATTTGGCACGGAGAGTTATCTGCTCATTTCGAGCATGCGGGTTAATGATCCCCGGGCCTTGTCTGCAATATCGCCGGAAACATTTACCAGGAGTCCGCTTTCTCTTTTTAATGCGCGTAATGTTGTTTCGAGAGTTCCTCTTCTCATATTCGGACAGGTAATCTGATCTGACATGGGGTAATATTTTTTCTGCGGAGTCCGGTGGTTCAAAGTATGAAGGATGCCGATTTCAGTACCGATAATAAATTCGGTATGCGGACCCTCTTTCACAAAGTCGCACATTTGTCCGGTTGAAAAGATTTTGTCGCAGAGATCGCGGCTTGCTTTCGGCGCTTCAGGATGAATCATTGTGCATGCGCGGGGGTGATTTTTTTTTGCCGCCAGAACCATCGCAGGCGTTATGCGTGCGTGCGTGGGACAAAAACCCTCCCAGAGCACCACGGGCCGGCCGGTTTGTTCGTGAACGTGGGAACCAAGGTGTTTGTCGGGCACGAAAATGATCCCCTTGTTTTCCGGGAGTTTTCCGGCAATTGTCAATGCATTCGAGCTTGTGCAGCAGATGTCCGACTCCGCCTTTACCTCTGCAGGTGAATTAACGTAGCAGAGTACGGTATAGCCGGGATATTTTCGTTTCAGCTCGACAAGCTCTCCGGCGCTGATCATGTCGGCCATGGGGCATCCGGCCTCGGGGACGGGAAGGATGACTTTTTTATCCGGATTGAGGATGGCTGCGGTTTCGGCCATGAACAGTACGCCGCAGAAAATGATAACCTCGGCGTCTGCTGCCGCGGCCTGCACACTCAGTCCGTATGAATCACCGACAAAATCGGCAATATCCTGGATTTCTCCCGGCTGATAGGTATGAGCAAGTATTATTGCGTTATGCACTTTTTTCAACCGCGCAATTTCATCAGTGGTGCTTGTCATTATAGTTCCTTATTCAATAGCAGCAATTCAGCCGGCAGACTGAGCAGCCACAGTTATTCTTTCACAAATGGCGACAACCCCCTCAAGCGTTTGACAATCGGGGGCATGACCTCTATGACGGTATCAATTTCCTGTTCGGTAGTATACCTGCTGAGGCTGAACCGTATTGAGCTGTGCGCGAATGTGTATGGTATACCCATGGCGCGCATGACGTGCGACGGCTCGAGAGAACCGGTGGTACATGCTGAGCCTGATGATGCGGAAATACCATGCTCATCAAGCAACAGAAGCACAGCTTCGCCTTCAATAAATTCAAAGCTGATGTTTGTCGTGTTGGGAAGCCGCTTTCCCGGGTCGCCGTTGAGCTTTGCACCGGGGCATTTTTTCAGCAGCGCTTTTTCGAGCTTGTCCCGCAGCATCCGTTCATGCCCGGCGTCACGATCAAGAGAATTTTTCGCAAGCTCGCACGCTTTGCCAAGCCCGATGATATAGGGAACATTCTCCGTGCCCGCACGCATCCCGCTTTCCTGATGACCGCCGGTGATAAGCGGCTCCAGTGAAATGCCGTCGCGTATATAAATAATACCGACACCCTTGGGGGCATGAAGCTTGTGGCCGGAAATTGCAAGGATGTCAACAGGCACCTCTTGCACGTCAAGCGGGATTTTTCCCGCAGCCTGGACCGCATCCGTATGAAACATGCCGCCTTTTGATTTTACATATTCACTTATTTCCCTGATCGGGAACATAACACCTGTTTCATTATTCGCCCACATAAAACTCACCAGTGTATCGGAATCGATATCGGCCTGATAGAATGCATCCATGTCCGGCATTCCATATTCGTTCACCGGTATTTCGCTGACAGCGACCCCATCCTCCCGAAGGGCCCGGCAGGTATTGAGTACGGCAGGATGTTCGACAGTCGAAGTAATTATTCTCGCTCTGGATTTTCGGGAGCGTACAAATCCTTTCAATGCCTGATTGTCGCTTTCAGAACCGCAACTGGTAAAAAAGATTTCCGAGGGGCTGGCATTACACAGCGAGGCAACCTGCTCTCGTGCCGTATCGAGGTGTTTGTGAACCGAACCTCCGAATTTGTGGATACTTGATGGATTGCCGTAATACTCGCCGAAAAACGGTTGCATGGCTTCAACTACCTCGGGAGCAACCATTGTTGTAGCATTGTTATCCAGATAAATTGTTTTCATCCCGGCCCCCTCAGCCCGATCGGTAGGTATTCAGGTTTTAAGGTTCTAATGAAAAAATAATATTACAATAATACGCCTATCCGGCCACATTATCGTGTATAAAATACGTTTTCAATGCGAAAGGGTAAAATTGTTACACCGGCTGATCAGTTTGATGCGTTGCGGAAGCTCGATAAAAGATACGATGTTCGAAGGGTATTGCCGATGTAGTGCAGGTATCCAAGCGCACCGATATTTTCATTGTAATAGTAATAGCGGGTTGAATTCCCGGCAGTTTCTTTATAAAGATAGCAGTCGCAAAATGACAGCGCGGAAGCGTTGTCCGGATTAATTGCCGAACAGTAGAATTGAGCATCTGTCGAAATTATTTCAACAGAGACTTCATACGAATCTGCGGTAATGTCCGGATGCAGGGTCCACCGGTCACCGGCGGTGCCGGGATACGCCAGCCAGAGACGGGCCGAGTCATAAATCTGGGTCCTGCCCGAGAGATAATTATATTCACCGATCAGATAAAGGCCGCGTGAAGCAACGCCGACATCCCTGTAGGTGATATAAAATCCGGTATCAGTACTCTCCCATTCATATTCATAAATGTATTCATAGCCTGTATCGGTATAATTGTCCCAGGTAAGGGAATCAATTATTGAATCGTCCCGGAACCCGAAAAAATCGGAGATTGCAAGGTCAAGTTGCCAGCGGGAATGGATAATTTTACCCGAGGAATCATAATCGGTGTAGGAATAGCGCCACTGGTTTCCTTTGTGAAGCGGTATGATGCTTTGTGTTCTTGGCAGAGGGGGGTGTGACTGGGTACCGGAGGTTGTAGCGTCCGTCGGAACCGAGCATCTGAGAGCGGTACAACAAACACAGGAAAGAAGAACCAGGTAAAATTTCATTGCCGTTTCTCTCCGTTATTTTGTTTAAACGGTATTCTGACAGTAAGTGCCATGTCAAATCCGCCGAAATCATATGAGAAAGAAAAATCGGATTTCTGATCGATTTCTGCCGGCGAAACCTGGTAATTATATCGAATTGAAGCCCCGATATGCGTCATCGATGACAGGGGATACTCGTATTCAATGGAAACAGCGGGAAGCACCAGTATTCCATTTTCCTTTTGTTTGCCTGTATGTTCTGTGTTGAAAAGAGCATTTGAAAACGCGGAGGTACAGCGCATCTGTATAATCATGAATCGCGCGCCGGCATGAAATGAGAACCCGCGAAGAAGGCCTTTTGCAAAGCGAATTCCCGGCCCGGTATGAATCGCGCGGATATCAAGATCGGTTCTGATATTCAGCGAACAGGAGTACCGCGTACTGTCCGTTTGATTAATTGCTGAGCTCCGGTATGTATTCCTGCCCGAGTCCCACAGATACGCGGCGCCCAGGCGTCCGACAATTCCATGAGGGAACTGAATCTCTGCGGTTAGCTCCGGCCTGTACAGGCCTGCGGGGAAATTGAATGCGGGAGTCATGCCGAAAAGCGCGTAGCCGGAAAATGCGGCTTCAAGCCGGCGTGCAAGCGGATCAAAGTCGAAAAAATGATAACCGAATGAGCCGATAATCGAAAAAATACAGCGGTGATGCACGGCCCCTTTCAGGGTGGCGTTTTCAGGCCGGATATGGCGGAATTGCGCCGGATAAATTGAGTGTACCGTTCCGTTTTTGATTGTAGTGGTGGCAAGCCTTTTTTCGCCGCCGCTTTCATTGATAATTTTATATGTCCCCGGCTTGAGCGCGATCAAAAACCGTGAATCAGCTTCTTTGCTCAGGTCGGCTACGATGGCCCGGTTCCTGTTTGTAATGGTCAATGCTCCGGCCACGCCCTGTTCGAGAACGATGCCCTGGGAATGCATGTTAAGGTCGGCAAGTACAATATCGCCTTCACCCTGAATTTTAAACTGATAGCCGGGGTGCTGCATGCCTGCTGCCGATCGGGCGGTGCTGGCAATGGTATGATTATACGAATATTGATACGCTTCATTCAGCGTAACCTTCCCGTCCTGTGAAATATCGCCGCAGCCGCGCAGAGCATTGCAGAAGTGGAATGTAAACACCGAGTTCCGGTAATAATCCGATTCCTGTGAATTTTCATTGGCCGATGAAGAATACAGGACCACCTGTCCGGTTACCTTGCCGTCTTCCCGGAAAAGAAACGGTTCGGCCAGAGTACCGCCCTTGGTTCGCGTAAATCCCCCGCTCTGGCATGCATCGAGAATAACTATCCGTATTGATCCGGTTGAGCGATCCAGCCGCTCTTTCAGCGTTTTCATCGGAAGGCGTCCGTTTCCCATGAGCAGACTGTCCTTTAGTGAATGGCCGGAATAGTAAAATAGGAAGAGGTCTTCTCCGGAAGGATTGTCACGTTTTTTTTCAAGCGCGGAAAATGCCTGCAACAGCTCTTCCGGGGATGAATTATACAGCATGCTGATATTCTTCTTATCAAAACCGCAATTTTCGGTAAGAATCGAGCGAAGTTCCTCAAGATCATTGAGTACATATCTGAGCCGGTTGTATCCGGATCCCGCGTCACTGTTTCCCGCAAGCAGTGCAAACCGGGCGGCCGTACACGGAAATGCAACCAGTGAAATCAGGACCACTGCCCGGATACTACAATTCATCGGCAGGCCTTTGTTTGGTTATTATCACGCTTTTAACACGCGCGGATTTTTTAAAATCAAGCGACATGCCGCGCATGCTTTTGGCAGAACCAAATGCCTTCCAGAGCATGCCGACTACCTGTGAAACAGCCATTTTATTCCGGGAAAAAACGGCAAGAAAAAGCTCTTCGCCAATATACTCATCAAGAATAATGCTGTTTGGCAGCGGAAGATCCTGGCCTTTTTCCAGCACCACAGAGGAATCGCCTTTTGGTGGATAATACGTTGTTATAGTGCCGGTTTGATCGATACTGAGAAGCATGAATTTGTTTTCACTGCCGCACGAATAGGTAAACTGAATCTGCTCGCCGGGAGCATAGGTCTGATCTGTTCTCGATTCTATGACTCCTCCCGGCGTTTTGACATACATTTTCAGGTCAACGGTTCCTTTGGTCTGATATGCTTTTCCGGACAGCGTGTGCTGATAGTAGATATAGCCACTCAGCATCAGTATCAGTGATGCGGCAAGGGCATATGCATACCGGAGAATTAACGGCCGCAGTTTATTTACCCGGCCGCCATGCTCGAATGTCCTCTTGTCAAATGGGTGCTCTGATAAAAATGCAGCATTTTCCGTTTCAAGCCGTTTCAGATATTTTGCGCAGGAAGGGCACTGTGCACAGTGGCGGGATATTTCCGCTTTTTCGGTGTCACCGCAGCTACCGGTAAAAAACGACATCAAATCGAGTTTGTCGGGATGCTTTTTCATTCTGATTGAACCCTTTTCAGAATTGCAGGAAGGCTTTTTTTGAATCGACCGAGATTTCTCCGGATCGTAGCAGGAGACTGGCCGGTAAGTTTCCGGATTTCCTCCTGGTTAAAGCCCTCCACATACGTGTAATACACCGCCGCACGAACATCCTTGTTACATCGACTGAGTACAAGTGAAATAATTTCTCTGTTCGAAACGAGCTCATCGACATTTTCGGATTTTGATTGCACAAGTGAGAGATCGGACGATATAAATTTTTTTCTGAAACGAAGCACGTTGAAACAGTGATTTTTTGCCGTGTTAAAAATCCAGGCAACAACCTTGCTTTTGTCAACAATCGTATCATAATGATCGACCAGTTTCATGAAAACCACCTGCAGTGCATCTTTGGCGTCATCTTCTGATTTGAGAATGGAAAGGCATCTGCCGTAAATAAGAAATCCATATGTCTCATAGAGTTCTTTAATAGCGGGAGCACTCATATATTTGCACTTTTTCCTGTTGCCGGCCGGCCGCCATGTGCATGGTTAGTGAGTTACATGGTTGTTGCCCGGTCCGGATTGGCCGATTATTAAGACAAATGAAAATATAAAAATCGCTCAGAAAAAAACTTTTTTTAATGCGAGTTTTTCAACTGGATATTTTTATTGCCGATCATGATTGCAGAGACTGCAAGAATCGTGTTGAGGATAATGAGGCAAAACAGCGCTTTTATTTTTAAAAATTTCAGCACCCCGTACAGGCGTTTCAGGTGCTTGTTCATTTTAATAGTATAGCCGCTTCTGGTAATTCCCATGAGAGTATCGACAACAATAAAGATGAGCCATCCCACAGCAACAAAGCCAATAATAAAACCAAATTTATTTTTGCTTTTTGACGGGTCGCACCGGAACATGCAGAGCGCTTTCGATAGTGAATTCTGAATTGTTTTAAGAATAAAATGGTATACGCCGTGGAATAATGGCAAATCCGGCAATTATTCCAGATATTTCAGCAGCAGAGAGCGCAATCCCGTGTCGTTGCTGAACCGTGCATACTTGAAATGGAGTGTATCAAGAATTTCACTTGCGGTTTCTTCGCAATTCAGCACATATGTTCTGCTGTCTTCATGCTCGACAATGTCGGGCCTGCAGAACCGCGGGTTGAAAAAAGACACATAGGTCCGGCAGGTAAGGGGGCGCAGGGGATAGATGGTGCAGGTGCCGGACGTGTCGAGCAACGGGCATGGACGCTTCAGTTGATAATAGCAGGCCAGAAGCAGATCAATGCGGTCGTTGTCGCTGAGTCCGGAAGTATCCGGGGATGCTGATACAGTGCGGTCAACGACGCGGTCGAGCTCGATGAGCGCGGCTTCGTCGTGGCGCAACTGTTCGATAATTCCGGGGATATCATCGTTGCGATTGGTTTTCAGATAATCTGCAATAATTTCGGCTTCAAATGAATAAACATCTTCAACCCAGTGAAAACAGCAGCAGGCACAACCTCTTGAGCAGGTAATATTCTTCGAGCAGGTGCTGATAATTTCATTCTGATAGTGCATGAAAAGGTCAAGAAAGAAAGTGTGCTTTTCTCTGAATTCGTTGCACAGGCATGAATCGCTGTTACTTCTTTCGAGTTCTTTGAGCGTTTGCACCATGGAATCATGAATGCGGTGCGCGCTTTCTGGAACAGGGATCAGCGGTTTTGACGGCTTCTTTGCAGCGGAAAGGCAACCGTGCGGAATTTCTATATTTTTAATATGCTCCATCTCGCTGGAATAAGACGAAAATGGTTCTGAGTATGATTTTCAGGTCCTGCCAGATGCTCCATGTATCAATGTATTTGAGGTCAAGACGTACAATTTCATCAAAGTCGGTGATTTTGCTTCGTCCGCTTACCTGCCACAGGCCGGTAATACCGGGTTTGATACTTATCCGCCGGTGGTGCCATTTTTCATACTTGCTCACTTCATCGGGCGTGGGTGGACGGGTCCCCACCAGTGACATTTCTCCGCGCAGGACATTGATGAACTGCGGCAATTCATCAATACTCAGCCGCCGGATAAGCCTTCCGGCCGGAGTTATGCGCGGATCGTTCTTTATTTTAAATATTGCTCCATTCAGCTCATTATTTGATTCGAGCTCTTTTTTTCGTTTTTCCGCATCAAGATACATGGTTCTGAACTTGTAGATTATAAACCTTTTTCCATTTTTTCCTACCCGTACCTGCCTGAAGAATACGGGGCCCTTTGAGGTAAATTTAATCAGAAGTGCAAGTGGAACATATGCGATGATAAGGAAAATCAGCCCGACACTGCCGCCAATGACATCAAAACACCGCTTGAATATGAGCTGGTCGGGATCAAGCTCAACCGTATGGGATATAATCGTAGGCCGGTCAAGAAACTGATGATATTCCCAGCGTGCAAAAGAAGTCGCACTCGAGATGTTGAGGAAAACGCGCGCGGGACGCCCCATTTCTTCGCAAATCTTCAAAAACGAATCTATTTTGAATCCACCTTTGGTAAAATTGCGCGGGATACAGAAGAAAACCTCTTCAACGTAGCTGTTTTTGATGATATTTTCAAATTCCGATGGGGATAGCGCAATATCGACGGTCTGAGCTATGCGGAGCCCCCACTCCGGATGCGTCCGGATTTTATGCATAAGCTCGGCGGCTTCCCGCCCCCGTCCGAAAAGCATGACCGGCGTGAGATTGTGGTTTTTCCTTCGGATACCGGCAACCGTTTTCAGAAGAATCAGCTTTTCGGCTGTGATAAATAGAAAGGAAAGCAAAATAAAGCTCATATAAAGCAGTCTGCTTTCATGCGGATCGGGCATTATATAAAGGATTGCCGCGCCAAGAATGCCTGCCAGCGCAAAAATCATGAATATACGCCTGACAAGGCCGCGCATCCAGCTGAAATGGAGTATAGAAAAGAGCGAACGGGTCCAGGCAAAGTAAAGGTAAAAACCCAGCGGGGCAACGAACATGAGCCAGTAGTGAAGAACTGGATGAAGCGTGCGGAACTGCAGAATAATGAGATGAGAAATATAAAATGCTGCAAGCAGAAGCAGGCAATCGATCGTTGCAATTATCTGCTTGATAAATGAGGAGTGTTCTTTCAGCATAAACTAATTCTTTGAATCGGCCACAACTGCATGCACCGGAGACTTTTCGCCTTTGACAGATTTACCGGCGCTATGTACTGCGGGAAAACAAAAATACAGTTTTCCCTGCAAATAAACAAAAATTTCTTTTGTGTGATACATTATTCGGGCGCAAACTCAAAAGGAAAGGTAAAGCTCATGTCACCGATTTGCTGCGGAATTTGCTTGAACCGGATATTCCTGACATACTTCAGAAAAGGACGCAAAAAAGCTTGTTCCCGTATGGACGTTTTTTTCAGCTTTGCAGAGATAACCGTCCCGTCCGGCGCGACCAGAAAATTGACCCACACCCGTCCGGACATATGTGCATTTGATTTGAGATGTTTTTTGTAAAGGGCCTTCAGGTTGGGGATATGCTTGTTGATTGAGTTTTTGATTGATGCATGGTCCCGGTATTTGAGTGCGCGTTGAGACGGGGCTTTTTTGCGCGCTGCAACCTTTTTTACCGGCTGCGGCTCCGCAGCGGTCGTATCGGCAAGCAGGCCTTTTATCATGTCGGCGACTCCTGCCATAGAATCGGTTGAAATTGTTTCCGAGCGAATGAATTCATTCAGGATGGCCGCTGCGCGCTCGTGAAGAATCAGTGAAAATGAAAGCAGTGAACGGAATGCCTGGTCGTCATTGCCAACGTTAATACTGTCGCCAGAAAAAACCGTATCGGTTTTCGACAACAGCACCTGCTTGCCTGTTTCTGTGAAAGAGACGGTCGCATTGACCTGAGAATCGACGCTGAAAAATATGGCCTGTGGATACAGCAGGTTCGCGGCTTTGTCCAGGAGCGCTTTCCCTGAAAGAAAAAGGTATTTGCCGGCCGGAATGCTCCATTCCTGACCGGTCTCCAGAGAAAGCCGTTGGGAAAGGTCCGAAAAGACAGGATTGTATTTTACCGTATCAAGATCCGGCAATGCCGGTTGGGACAACGCTGTTCTCCGGGCCGCGGCAGTGATAATATGCAATTTTGCAAGTGACGAATCCGGGACAAACGTTTTGGCTTCTCCAAGAGTGATTGTGTCACTGTCAATAATAAAAACAGGCTGCGTATCAGGGTCCTTTTTTCCGCACAAAGTCCAAAGGAACAGAATTGAAGCTGCTGATGCAATAAAAAGTTTTCTTTGAGCAATCATCATGCCTCCCGGTTTATGCGAAGGTACATATCCTGCTGACTAATTCTGTAACTTCTGATCGAAGGGTGTCATGATCTGCATTATTTTCAATCACGGACCATTGTTTCCCGGCAGGGGGGCTGAACAGCATTTCCTGCAATCGCATTCTCTTCTTGATTGAATCCGGATCGAGTCTGGAAATTGAATCAAGACGTTTGCAGCGCACCTGCCGGTCCGCATGCACCCAGATACATGTTGAGAACCAGTCTTCTATTTTCCACAATGGAATAAGCGCGGCATCAAAAATAATCCTGTGATCGTTTTCTTCTTTTATCCTGCGACCAAGATAATCAATCAGGACGGGGTGTACGATCGAGTTAAGCTGATTCAGGCGGGTGATCGAACTGAATGCACGCTTTCCCAGTTGCGGAAAGTTAACCGTTTTTTCGCAGAGAATATCCTCTCCGAAGGCATCGGCAAGTTTGTTTTGCAATGCGGCGTTTTCATTCATCAACCGCTTGGCTTCTTTGTCAGCGTCAATGTGTTTGCATGATAAGCTTTGCTGTAGAATGCGTGCCACGGCTGATTTTCCTGCGCCCATAAAACCCGCGACACCAATGTGCGCCATCCTTACCCCTCCGCAAGCCTCAGCTTTCGTA
>WJKA01000431.1 GCA_014729375.1 Chitinivibrionales bacterium | reverse complement strand
CTCGACCAGAGTGGAGGTGCAGTATGATTTCAAAAGCTGTTCATGTTTTGCTTGCGCTTGCGATGGCGGGTTCTGCCGGTCCGATTTCAATCCGGAGCGGCAGCATGATGAATTTTGTTGATGACGATTTTAATTCTGTCAGCGATATAGTCGAGTATACCGCTCCTTCCGCTGAAGCGTTTTCCGATGAGTTGATTTCAATCGACGGAGGGCTTTTTGCGGTGACTGAGATTTCGTTTGCCGAATCGGAATACACCAATGAATTGACAATCGATTTTTCTCATGATGTCGAAAGCGATGTTTTCGGCGCGTATGCAAGCGATTTCGGGAGCATAATTTTCAGGCCGTCAACAGATGTCGCCTATTCCATAACCGGCTCGTATTACCTTTACGGCGAGGGATTAGCCGAGTATTTTGTCAGCTTGTACCAGGGAAATAATGGCATTCCGCTGTTCAAAAACGACCAATACAGCGAGAACGCCTTTAATGAGTCGTTTGTTGCCGGCGGGCAGGGAGGGAATACATCGAACGAACTTTCAGGCGCGGCATCGGGTGTGTTGAGTGCCGGAAGGAACTATTCACTGAACTACTATGTCGTTACGTCTGAGTTGGAAGATATACAGGAGCCGCAGCGCTCAACAGGCAATCTGACCCTGTCGTTTCATGCGCTGGATGAATCGGGCAATCCCGTACCGGTCCCTGAACCATCGACAATAACCCTGCTGGCTTCCGGGCTCCTGGCGCTTTTCTGTGCGGGGTTTCTCCGTAAATCAGGAAACTGACCCCGGATTATTCAAGAGGTCACCCCAGATCGGTGCTGAACCTGCGCTGCACTGTGACACACTGGGCCTGTGACGCACTGAGCGTGTCGAAGTATCGAAGCAGGCACTGAGAGAACACAGCGTGGAAAAGTATTTGCCGCGGACACTTCTCCGGCTGCTGATTTGTCTTTCGAAATACAACGTTCATCGTCTGCTCTGCAGCCGCGCAGGTCCTGCGCTCCCGCGTTCGACAATCACGCCTTCAATTTCGACAATTCTGTTTTTAGCGGCAATTTTCGACGAAGAGCTGTTGGTGACAAATCCGAGCATGGCATTGACAACTGCCGGAATGTTGAAGTTATATGAAGTCAAGCTGTTGCGCAGCGCGCGATAGCTGTCGTCAAAGGAAAGCACCGAAATATCATCCGGAACAGCATCCCCGGTTTCATGGAGGTAATCCTGTGCGATTGTACCGAGGAAATCGGTAGGAAACACCCACGCCGTAATCTCCGGATCGCTCCTGACTTTCGCAAATAGCGGATTCAGCTTGTATCGCAGTTCGCCCCACCTGATTGCCCGGTTTTGCATGTGTTCCATAACAGGATCGGTTTCTCTTTTGAACTCATCGGGGATTTGCTTTCGCCATTCGCTGTAATGATTGCGGATTTTTTCAAAATCAGTTCGGAGGAAGCCTGCCTGTTTATGAGTGAGGTTTTCCACAAAGGGAACAACATTACCGCCGATTCCCGCGAATTCATATACCGACCGGAGTCCTTCAAGGCGCTTTACGGACCAGACATTGGCGTGGAACGGCGATATATAGGCAATTTTCCGGTGACCGAGGTTGAGAAGGTACCGGGCGATCTGGCGTGCGGGTACCGGTGATGTTGTCATTTGAAAAAAACGGACCGTTCGTGAGGACATGTTGCGCCGCGGGGATGACCATGCCCCGGTCTCATCCAGCACAGCAAGCGGTTTCCCGGAACCGGCAAGTGTATGGACAATATACTCACCCGCGGGATTTGCTATGTTTGACAGATAAAGATACCCGAGGACGGCGTCACCGCGGATAAGGCTGCATTCCT
Organism: Chitinivibrionales bacterium; assembly: GCA_014729375.1. Lineage (GTDB taxonomy): Bacteria > Fibrobacterota > Chitinivibrionia > Chitinivibrionales > WJKA01 > WJKA01. The sequence continues at coordinate 2,864 of WJKA01000431.1, read as the reverse complement.
TCCGGCCTGATATTTGCCGCGTGACAATTGCTTTGCCGTTTATCTCAACGCCGACCAGCTCCAGCGGGATTCCCGCTTGTGCGCATTCCGCCTCAAGGCTTCGCAAGAAGGTCTCGTCATGCATGCCGAGGGCAAGATAATTGTTCTCATAATGCCCCACCAAAACGATCCCGGCGTGTGTTTTCCGGGTGGAAAGCGATGGTACTGCATACCCCCGGTTCTGCGGGACTAACACCGACTCATCAACGAGCGCGGCAAGCGCTTTCTGCAGGGTCCGGAAATTGACCGCGTACCGGGATTGCAGCTCTTTGCTCGACGGAAGACTGGTGCCGGGAGCAAAAATCCTGTTGAGAATATCGCGCGAAAGACGCCTCTTTACCTTTTCCCAGAGGAGCGGCGGACGGTCTGCGTGAAACGATTGCCCGGTACCGCTATCCCCGCTTCCCGGTGTTTGTGGTACCGTAAGATAATGTCCCCTGACACTCCGAAGCAGACCTTGTTTTTGAAGCTCCTGTGTTGCTTTCCAGACGGTATCGACGGACACGCCTGCCATACGGGAAAGGTCGGCAAGTCGCGGGAGCGGTCTACCCGGTACAAATGTGCCCTGTGCAATCTGCGCTTCTATAAACTCGATTGCTCTGCCAATCGCGCTTCGTGATTTTTCGGGCATACGGCATATCCGGAAAAGCTTTGCTGCTGTACGAAATCAATTCATTATACAAATTACAATAAGCACAGAGAAATAGCAATGAATTACTCCGGTGCACACGATGATTGTACCTGCAACATATCGCGAATGTCCCTGAATGAATGTCTTGAGTAATTCTATCGGACAGTTGAAACGTACCAAGCCGACGTATCTAACATATATAAAAGAATCGAAAACAAACAGCTTTTTAACTTAAAAAACTATTTAAAATGTGATATATTTAGTTGTTAGCAAGATTAACGTTATTATTTACCAATCAAAAAGGAGGAGACCTATGCTCTGGGTAAAAAGGGGCAGATTTCAGCCTGTACGGGTACGTGCAGTGCTCCTGATATGCGGATGCATGGCAGGGGGGCTGTTTGCTGTGGATTATTCCCACGGCCCTGTGGGGAGAAGCACAGATGCTATCCTGGAGGCGTACACGATCAATGCCGGTCACGGGTATAATCATAACACCAATACGGTGACCCTTGACAACGGTGATGTACTCATGTACTGGGTATGCAAGGCGGACAATTCCGGTGAAGCCGGGCAGTTCTGCCGGGCGAAATACAGTAAAAGTGAAAAGAAATGGGGTGATCCGGAAACAGTCGACCGGAGTTTCTGGGGCGGAAGCGGCAACTGGGCCAATGTTTGCCTCTACAATCCGAAAAAGCCGGGCGCTCCTTTGCTTATGTTTTACGCTGATGGATTCAACAATGTCGGCAAGAGCTATGTGAAAACAAGTACCGATGACGGCGAGACCTGGTCGGACCGGTATGAATTTCCTGCGGATGTATACGACGGTATACACAGCACCTGGCCGGCGGACCCACTGGAGATATCTGCCGATGCTCAGAATGCCGGTTATCCAGCTCATACGCTTCTCAAGTCGGCCGATAAGGAATTCAATGGCGGAATGTACATTATCCCGGGGAACAACTACACCGGCGTTGAGCCGGGCGGGGACCCCTGGGGAATCAACATGTTCCGGACCTGGGAATTTACCCAGATCGGTTGCGACAATCCCCCGCATGAACGGTATTGCGGGATGGTCTACAGTTTTCTGGTTCCGAACCCGAATAACTGGGCCGAGATTGTGGCAATTGTACGCAAGTACGATAAAGCCGGCGGATTTTTCCTTTCCAAGTCCCATGATGGCGGCAATACCTGGGAACTGGGATTGTCCCGTCTTCGGGTAGAAAACGACAAAGGGCTGCAGAACGGCGGATTCGGCGTGAGCCTCGATCTGTACGGCGGGCCGCTTCGCGACCTTGGATGGCAGATCGCTGCCGGTGATTTCGGTGGAAGGGATTACATTATCGTTGCCGGTACGCAGGATGTCGATGATGAGTGGATGATTTTGCTCGAGGTTGATATCGGACCGCCACCGGGCCTGAATGCGAATCCGTCCGACCCCGAGGCTGCGTGAGCATCCTTGCAGCAGGGGGGCGATAGACGGCTCCACCTGTCGTTTGGCGGTCGCCATGCGGATTATGTCAGACACATAGTTTTGGATCCTGACCTTCTTGTCGGGAATCTCCCAACAGCCGCGGATAAAAATGCACAGGTTCGTACCTCTGCACAACACGGTTATCATGTGCAGGGTAATCGCATTTATTTCTCGCATAGTGCAGGAGAAAAATCACAAGTCACTATTTCACTGTTCGATGTTAACGGCAGGGAACTCTGCAGCAGCGATGATATCGGGCGGTCGGACAGGGGTATTGCCGTGCTCGATTCCGGTCGACGCACAGGGATATTTCTTGTGCGCGCTTCGGTTGACGGCATTACACTGCCTGCAGAAAAAGTAGTGCTGAAATAAACGAAAAAAATTGGGAGGATTGGAGTACTGGAGTACTGGAGTACTGGAGGATTGGAGGATTGTAAACCCACCACTCCATAACTCCATAACTCCAACTCTTCACCTCTCCAACTCTTCATCCCCTCCCCACCGTCGCCCGCTCCACAATCATCCCGTCAACCTCAACCGGATGTTTTTTCTTCGGCACCGATCGCGTATTGACAATATAGTTGAGCATCAGACGCATCAGCGCTTCCACATTGAAATTATAGCTTGTCAGATGGTGCTGCAGTGCTTCGGCTGTATCGTCAAAACCGATCAGCGAGATCCGCCCGGGGACCGCAATTTTTTTTCTGTTCAGAAAATCCAGTG
>WJKA01000430.1 GCA_014729375.1 Chitinivibrionales bacterium | reverse complement strand
GCTAAATAGTATTGAATCACCCCGCCCCCCAAAAAGATTGAATTGAATATTTTGCTCTGGTTCTCCATGATAAACAACTTTGCCCGGCAAATTAAATTCCTGTTAAAAACCATAATACAACGATATTTCCCCTGACATTTGAAGCCCGTAGTCGCCGTCATTGTTAATACGAAAGGCAACACCCGGCTGAAGGTTTACCGAAAGTCGCCAGAAATGGATATCAAATCCCGGCCCTGCTCCTGCATACACATAATATTCGTCCCCGTTATCTTCACGTGCCAGTGCTACGGTATCCGGAACCTCAGAATCATCTGTTCCGGTTTCATGCGAATACCAGAAATGAGTTCCATAGTAAATAAAAAGGTTGACAAATTTTGACTCTCTCGCAATATATAATCCATTCAGTCCGGCACTGACCGTAACCTTTTCCTGTTCATCGGTCTTATTGAGATAAGGCCCCAGATTAATCTGAAAACCGTGCCTGTTCGGGAACCAGTGACGGTATTGCAGGCCGTAACCGGTCAGAAATCCTGCTCCCGCGCCGACATTGTGACGGTAAAAGGTCGAATGCTCCCCGGCACGTACCGGCGAATGCAAACAAAACCACACACAGCTTGCCAACAATGCATACCGTTTCATATTGATATGTCCCTGGTGATAATTTAATTTACCGCAGCCGGTAAGCAAAAGCAATTGTGCATTTTATTTGCCCTTTAAAAACTCGCCGCACAAACCGATAATAATGATATAATATGAAATATCCGGCAGTTGTGATGATGTTCCGCTGATCTGATATTTTCTTTGCCCTATACGTATTCGATTATCGTATGATACTTTGCGCACGAATCCTTACGTGTTTTCTTGTTTGTTCCGGTATAGTGCTTCGTGCGCAGATTGCCGACTGGATGACTGATTTATACGGAGAGAACACCGGTCATACGGTCTGCAATTTTCTCACGCTACCGGTCAGCGTGGGCGATCTTGGCCGTGGTCTTTCTGCGTCTCCCGGTATGATGGATGCCACGGTATTGCCGAATTTCACTGCAACATCATCATATTTTGAAAGCTATAAATTCGCGGTCTCGCACATTGAATGGCTCCAGGGACTTCGTAAGGAATATGCAGGCGCGTGCTTTCCGGTTTTCGGTGTCGGTACGATCGGCGGTTTTTCCCGGCTTTTCACTGCAGGAAAGTTTCCAAATTCCCGGGATATCGATGAGCGTCCTGCAAAACCGCGGTACCTGGAATACGCCCTCGGCTTGTCTTTTGCCCGGGAGATTGTATATCGCACGCTTGCTGCCGGAGCTACATTTTCCTATATTGACAGCCGCCTGGACACTGAATCCGGACGGACTGTTGCGGGCCATATTGATTGTGCCCTTGATCTTCCTTTCGTAAAAGCGCGCCTTTACGGCGGCAATTTCGGGCCTGATCTGACCTATATAGCAACTCCCGAACCGTTGCCCGTACAAACCGGCGCTTCGGTTTTTGTTATGCCGCTGGCACATTCTCTTGCATTGAAAAACAAAGTGAGCATTGAAGCAGGCGCTGGAGTGCAGAAAAGCGCGGATGAACCGCTGCTGATTGGATTCAGCTCTGAGGTCGGCATCCTTGAATGGATCAAAGTACGCGGGGGGTATGAATTCCCGCTCGGTATAAAAAACTCCATTGTCGGCCTCAGCCTGGGTGCGGGTTTTCACGTTAAAAATTTCGGCGCGGACTTTGGCTGGAAATACCAGTCTGAAGAGCTCGGCGGTGTCTGGGGAATTTCCGCGAAAATGCACCTTGAAGAAATCCTCCCCAAAACCGCTGAAGATTTCTATAAAGTCGCTGCCGGGCATTTCACCAGGGAGCGATACAACCTCTGCATCAGATATGCCAGGGAGGCTGTCCGGTTGAATCCTGAAATGTGGAAAGCACACACGCTCATAGCACGGGCAAAATCCGAACTCAGGCAGGCGGAAGGCAAGGAGATTGCGTTGATCTACGCGGGCAATGCACAAGGCATGGTGCTTCCATTCCTCTCCGAAAATGAATATATCGGCGGCATTGCCAGGCAGGTATCGGCAATTAAAACACTGCAGAGCTCGTATCCGGCCACCGTACAAATCAACACCGGCAATAATATTTTGAAAATATCGCACGAACTGAAAGCACAGCTTTTCGATGAATATTATCAGTCAATTTCCTGGGATGCTGTTGCGCTGGGCACCGGCGAAATAAATTATGGTTTTGCAAAGTATCTTTCAGAAACAAACAAATCGGGTACAAAATTTATTTGCACTAATGCAGGCGATGAGTTTGGTCGAAGCGTAGTAAGAATGAAATATATTGATGTAAGCCGGTATAAATTATTAATCCTGAATGTTGTCAACCCGTCGCGATCAGCTTCAACTCATGATACGGCACTGTTTTCTGCTGCTGTCGGTCAATTGGAGAGCGAATTGTCGTATGCTGAATCGCAGGAGTGTAATCTCGGGATTTGCATTGTCAACGACACCTATCAGAACACGCTCCGGTATGCCACAGCAGTTCCGCAGATCGATGTTTTCATTTGCAGCGGCCTGAAAAGGGAATTCCACACACCAATGCGGGCCGGTTCCTCGATTATTCTCTCGGCCGGAGACTCATCCAGATTTATCGGCAATCTCACAATCCGGTTTGATAATAATGGCGAAATGCTTTCCTATGACAACAAGCTTATCCCGCTTACATCCAATGTTGTTCCTGATCCTGCAATGGATGAACTTGCACGGACAATATCGATACAAATAGAGCTTGAAAAGCAGGACATTTTCATAGAGGATCTTGCTCGGGGTTCTGTTGACGGTACTTTGCTGTTTATGTCGGACCGACATGGTGAAAGGGGGGTATTTTTAAAAGTTATCGACAAACTTGCCGAATTCCCGCTTACGCCGCGTACGCGGGCGTGCCATACTCCGGTTTTTTCCTATAAATGCGGTAAAGCAGCATATCTTTCGGACAATGAAACAACAGGTAATTCATCGCTTTTCAGCATGAGTTTCAGCGGAATGGATGTTGTAGAATTATGCAGCGACTTGCATGTTGAGGACCACTGTTTCGGTCCGGCGGGAAAATGGCTCTACTTCTCGGCAGCCGCCAGGCCGGGTGAATCGACAACTATATTCCGTATCGAGCCCTCCGGCGGGGTCAGGCAGCCGGTAGTAGCATGGAAAAATTCGCGTGAACATGATATGGCAATCTCACCTGATGGCACATTACTGGCATTTGTTACCAATCGTGATAAGCTCCGGCAGATATATATTTCATCAAGCAGCGGTGAAAAACCTTTGCGGATTACCAATGCGAAAGCTTCTCACGCAAAACCTTCATTCGCTCCTGATGGAAATTCCGTGGCATTTCTCTCGGACCGCATGAGCACGCGGGACCGTATGGATTTATTTATTCATACGATGAGCACCGGAAAAACAATTCCACTCACCCGCCAGGCGAACGTGTCGGATTACTGCTGGCTCGATGATTCGAAAAGGATCGTATATTCTGCGGGCGTCAACCTGTGCGACCTGACAATTATCTCGATCGAAACCGGAGCAAGCAGCAAACTGGTTGTCGACAACCAGATTCAAAACTACAGCGAGCTCGCACCGCGAACCATGATCTACAAGGGCAAAGAGGAAATTATTTACTACCGGGAGCATGAAAACGGCGATCGGCAGATTTACCGTGTGTACCCGGACGGCACCGAAAATACTTGTATTGTAAACAGCCCGGGACGAGACTGGATTGAATAGTAAGCCACCAGAAGTATGCAAAAAGTACCTGCTCAGGCTGGTCGGGTCCGCCATTTTGATGAAAGCCGGCTTACAGCGCAAAACAGAGCAGCCTGAGGTCCGGCAATATTTTTGTCCGGTACAAGATCAGAACAGCCTGACCACTGTCGCGCCTTCGCCGCCCTCTTTCGGCAAAGCGGAAATCCAGTCTCTGATAACAGGCTGCAATTCATGCTCGAGCATGGTTCGGACCAGTTTTTGCAAAACCGGCCCTTCCCCCGGTGAGGAATGGTATCCTCTTCCATGAACAATCAACAGCCGGGCAATACCGTTTTCTTTGCAGCGCAGGACCTCATTGCGAATGCGGGGCACAGCTTCTGCTTCGGTGAGTCCGTGAAGGTCGAGGGTTTTTCCTGGAAGTTTGGAATTTTTTGCAGTTCCGGCCGGCTGTTTCTTTTTTACCGGTCGCATTGCATCCTTGTCAACAACACCATAGCGATCGAGGTGGCGGATGATTTGTTCAGCATCAGCCTGCGCATCTCTGTTTTTCCGTCTCACGCCGCCAATCCGGTTGAGCTGTTCAGCAATCCCGTTCGCTGCATTTCCATGCATCCGACCCCCGCAATTTCAATTTTATTGACAATTGAGCGTTTGCTTTTTCATAACAATTGCCCTCTATCCATCCACTGTGCATAATCGAGCCACACGGACGGGCTTTTAATTATACCGTCAAGATGAACCGGCACATTCACGGTACCGCCCATTGATGCATTATCGCCGATGGCGATATGGACAGTTCCCTTGACTTTTTCATCCTCGAGCACATTGCCGCTTATTCGTGCGGTATCAAGGGTGCCGACGCCGAATTCGGCGATTGTCCGCGACTGTTTTCTGTATTTCAGAAAAAGCTCTTCAAGCTGTTTTGCACAGGCATGCCCCTTTACTTCCACAACTTTGCCTTCACGCACTTTCAGTACAAGCGGGGTGTGAAGGATTCCGGTAAGTGGAAACGAACCGTCAAACACAATTACACCTTCGCCAGTGCCCTCGGCCGGGGCGAGATATGCTTCTCCGGCCGGAAGGTTCCCGAATGCGCCTTTGAAATTCAACCGTCCGTCATCGACTTTTGCATGGCGCCCCCCGGTTTCAAACGTCAGGTCGGTCCCTGCTTCGGTCTGAATCTTGATTTTCCGGGCCGACGACAACTGTGCAGCGACCTTGCGGGTTTGCACGCCGAGTTTCTCCCAGTTGGTGTTCATCGTGCGAACGAACATGTCGGGTGTGATTCCCGGAAGTGTTGCAATGCGGACCCCCTGCTCCGAGGCTTTGCGCCGCGCCTTTGTATGGGAAAGCGATTTTGATGTCGGCATGACGGCAACATCAAACGCTTCAAACCATTTTCCTACAGGAACCGGTGGTTCATTACCGTTATCCTTGCGCGGGCGTATCTGCACCATGACAGCTTCTCTGCACCGTTCCTGCCCTGCTTCCCAGAATGCCGCACCGATCTCATAGCAGGGCGGATCGCATACAACGAGCAATTGCTCTTTCCGCCCGAGATTTAAACATTCAGCAAGCGCACCTCGCGCAACTTCCTTTAATTCTTCCTTCATAGTGTTTTCCTTCCACGTTCATTGCATGCCGGTCCTGTTTTTGATCTTAAGTGCATGCAAAACTGTGTCTTTCCATTTAGTAAAGGTGCCTTCAAGTATATGGCTCCGGGCTTTGCGCACCAGATCGATAAAAAAATAAATATTATGAAGCGTGACCAGGCGTATACCGAGTATTTCTCCGGCAATAATGCAGTGCCGAATATATGCCCTGCTGAATCCGCTGCACGCATAGCATGAGCACGCCGAATCGATCGGTGTTTGAAAATCACCGGCATGGCAGGCGTTCCTGAGATTGATCTTACCGTCCCACGTAAAGGCGCATCCGTTCCTGCCGTTACGTGTCGGAATTACGCAATCGAACATATCGATTCCCCGTGCAATGCACGCGAGTATATCCCCGGGCATTCCCACTCCCATAAGGTACCGTGGCTTTTCACACGGCAACAGTGATGCATTATATTCTGCAATATCGTACATCGATTCGATATTCTCTCCAACGGCAAGTCCGCCGATTGCGTAACCGGGAAAATCCATGGCAACAAGCTCGGTTGTACATTTTTTTCGCAGTTCCTTGTTAATTCCCCCCTGGGTAATCCCGAAAAGCGCCTGTTGGTACCCGAAATGGAATGGTGTCTCAGCATGTACTTCCCTGCATTGTGCGGCCCATTGTATGGTCCGTCTGACGGCGTTTTTCCTGGCAAGATCGTCTGCATCGGCTGACGGACATTCATCAAAAGCCATGATTATATCCGCGCCGAGATTATGCTGAATCTGTATCACGCTTTCGGGGGAAAAAAAATGCTTCGACCCATCAAGATGCGACTGAAACCAGACCCCGTCGTCGGTGATTTTCGAAATATCTTTCAGGCTGAAAACCTGAAATCCCCCGCTGTCGGTGAGAATTGCCCGGTCCCAGTTTTCGAATTTATGCAAACCACCGCAGTCTCGAATGAGCGTATCGGTCGGGCGAAGGTGAAGATGATAGGTATTTGCCAGGATAATCGAACTGTTGCACTCGATAAGCTCGCGCGGGGCCATGGATTTGACCGTAGCCTGGGTACCCACCGGCATGAAAACCGGTGTCTCCAGATTACCGTGCGGCGTTGAAAAACTTCCAGCCCTGGCTTTGGAGAGCCGGTCTTGTGCATGGAGCCGGAATGTAAAATCCTGTGCCATTTGCGATGTTTTCTATGCTGTTCTGCCGGAAAACTGATCACCGTATTTGCTTATAAATATACTAATCCGGCAGAACCGGAGATTCGTAACTCGTATGCTTTAACCCGGCCCAGTATGAGGTCTGAAACAAATTTGTACATAACAAAGAAAAAAATGCATCGGAACAATTCCCGCAGATATATGCATGTAAACAGATGTGGTAGTAAAAGCATACAAATTCTTCACCTGACACTCGCGACGGGACCGCAGCAGGAAGCGGCAGAGGAGCTGAAACCGGACCCGGTTATGCAGAAAAACAGTACAAACAAAGACAAACCATGCTGTTTTGCATGTCGATACCTTGAACCTGTGTAAGAATTGTGGTATCTTTAAAGAAATGAACCACACTTAATCCAGACGGAACAGAATGTGCCTTCAGTGAAAGAAAAAGAACAGGCCCAGAAAAAGACAACAAAACAGAAGCGGAAAATCGTGGAGCCGTCAAAGCGACGGCGATTGATTGACACAATCGATTCACCGGAAGACCTCCGAAAACTCCCCGGAAAAAAACTCCGTACAGTCGCGCGGGAAATTCGGGAACTGATGCTCGACAACGTGAGTCAGCACGGCGGTCATCTTGCACCCAGCCTCGGCGCTGTCGAACTCGCAATCGCGCTCCATTATGTCTACAAAACTCCTCACGATAAGCTTATCTGGGATGTAGGCCATCATGCATATGCCCATAAAATTTTAACCGGACGCAGAGATTCATTCAGCACGTTGCGGCAACACAACGGAATCAGCGGGTTCCCCCGGATTTCAGAAAGCGAATACGACACTCTTTCAACCGGGCATGCATCCACATCAATTTCAGCAGGCCTGGGCATTGCAATGGCGCGGGATATCAGGAAGGAAAAAAATGACGTTGTTGCGGTTATCGGAGACGGCTCGCTGTCGGGCGGCCTTGCGTTTGAAGGCCTGAACAATCTCGGAATTCACTCGACAAAAATGACAATCGTGCTGAATGATAATAAAATGTCGATATCCCGGAATGTCGGCGCATTGTCCCGATACCTCACCCGCGTTATTACCGATCGCCGCTTTCATAAAATCAAAGGCCAGGTATGGGAACTTCTGGGCAATTTGTCTCACGTGGGAAAAGGCATTCGAAGCCTGGTGCATGATATTGACGATACGTTGAAGCATTTTGTAATCCCCGGCAAGCTGTTTGAGGACATGGGGATCAAGTATTTCGGTCCTGTTGACGGTCACAATATCAGCGAAATGGTCGAGGTTTTCAAATTTGTCCGGGAAACCTCACGAGAACCGGCCCTGGTCCATGTCATTACCAAAAAAGGCAAGGGCTACCGGTTTGCCGAAAACGATGCGACAAAATATCATGGAATATCGGCTTTTTCCAAATCAACCGGCACCGTGAACGGGAAAAGCAAAAAGGCGCCGTCATACAGTGAAATATTCGGAAAATCCCTGGTGGAATTTGCGGCAAAACGAAAAGACATCGCGGCAATTACCGCTGCCATGCCCGACGGCACCGGATTAAAGTATTTCAGGGACGCGTATCCCGACCGTTTTTTTGATGTCGGTATTGCCGAACAGCATGCCGTAACATTTGCTTCAGGACTGGCATTGAACGGGCTAAAGCCGGTTGTTGCAGTATACTCAACATTCCTTCAGCGTGCATACGATCAGGTGCTTCATGATGTTGCCCTTGACAGGCTCCCGATTGTTTTTTGCATAGACAGGGCAGGACTTGTCGGCGATGACGGCCCGACGCACCATGGTATGTTCGACATTTCTTTTCTCAGAACAGTCCCACATGCCATGATTATGGCGCCGAAAGACGAGAATGAGTTGAAAAACATGCTGCTGACAGCGCTTGACTACTCAGAAGGCCCGTCGTTTATCCGCTACCCCCGCGGCGCGGGGTTCGGCGCAGCTTTCGATCCGAATCCTTCGACTATCCCGCCCGGCAAGCCTGAAGTGCTCGTAAAAGGGTCCGGTTGTGCAATTGTTGCAATCGGCACGACATGCGCACGAGCGATCGAAGCGGTATCACTGCTTCATAAAAGCTCCATTACGCCAACAGTCATTAATGCCCGGTTTGTAAAGCCCCTCGATAAAAAGTTTTATGCAAAGCTTTTTTCCAGTTATTCCCATATTGTTACACTCGAAAACAATGCGCTCTCCGGAGGGTTCGGTACGGGAATCCTCGAACTTGCCGCCCGCATACCAGGTGCGGGGCGGCCGCAATTCCTCTGCCTGGGATATCCCGACCGGTTTATCGAACATGGAAACCTGGACATCCTTCTCAAAGACCTCAATTTTGACGCCGAGGGTATTGCCGGTCAGGTTCGCGCCTTTCTGAAAAGCTGATTTTACATCACTGGAAATTCCCCTTGATCCATACTGCGGGAACACCTATATTTTCTGCAGGAGGATGTGTGTTTATGTATATCCAGGAGGTATTTTCATGCGTGGTTTTTTACCGTTTATCATAGTTTGCATGCTTGCACAATGCGGCCGGGGCCGAGAATCCGACGTTTTTTTGCCGTGCGGTCCTGCAGCAATGGCGTACGCCCCGAACGCATTGCAGACGCCGCTTATGCCACTGTATTCCGGCGGAGCGGAAAACCCTTTTTCCCGCGCGATCGGCGAGCGGATTGCCGGCTGGGTCCTTTTGGGCACCAGCGCGCTTAACTTTGCCCTGGCCGTGCCGATCGGATCGATGTATGACGATATTGATGGAAGCGGGGATTTCTGGAGAACGCTTATCTTTATCGAAGGAGGAATTCGAGCGGCCCTCGGCGCTACATTCCTTGGTATCGGCTATGGTAAATATTCGCAGTGGAAAAAATGGGAAAGGCAAAATACCCGCCTGCAACCGCGGTATAATACCAGGCTTGCATTCACCATTTTATTGTAAGGCTTTTATGGTCTGGTCGGCTGGAACCGCCAAGCGCCACTCGTTACTGATATGTCCGGAGACCGGGGATACAATAATCAACAGCAGCACGAAATATGAGACTTAAAAAGCTTTTTTACACTCTGACCTTCTTTTCTCTTCTGCCGGCAACACAGACTTCTGCTGTTACCGTCAACCTGATACCATCACTTCCCTCGACCATGACCAACGCGCATATTTCGCAGTTCGATATTTTCGCTTCAGGACTCGGGCCCCTGATGTTTGTCATTCAGATCACCAATCCGGATGATTCCGTTTACACCGACCTTCGGCTGCGATACCGTGTTTATCTTGAAAGCCCTGCTGCAGGCACCCAGGGAAACCAGCGTATTTATGAAGGTCTCTCGAATATTTTCCATGTCAATTCCTTTGAAAGCATCCTGATAAAAAGCAATGATTTTCTCACCGAAAACAATCCGGCAGTACGCGCATCAATACAATCCACCGTTTACGAGCTGAAGGACCCCGGGATCAAGGAGAAGATTTCGGACGGGCAGCGGATTCCCGACGGCACGATTGAATTCCGGATCGATCTTGAGCGGACGTCGACCAGCGCCTCGATCGGCAGTGATATATCATCGCATACGATCAGCAATGTCACCTATGTCGATCTTGACTATCCGGGGCAGGACGCATCCCGGGGGCCGTCAACGATTTACGAACCCCGCCCGGTCTTTTCCTGGCGATCGGACCTTCTTCCGGGCACGTACGGCAACGACGATATTTTTGATATATGCGTTTACGAAGAAGTTCCCGGCGGTACCATGGGCGATGCAATCAGCCGGCCGCCTTATCACAGCGCATCGGTGAATGCACTGTCCTATACCATCCCTCAGTCGAGCCCACAGCTCGAAAAGGGGGTCACGTATTTCTGGGAAGTTGCCGCTCAGTCAAAAGGTGCGAATACCACGGCAATCGAAAGCCCTGTTTTTGCCTTTACGATCGATAAAACGGGTAACCCCCTGGTGTGGGAAATAATCCAGCAGCTCAGGCTGATTATCGATGATGAAAGCATTTTTGAAAAGATCGAAGGATACGATGCCGATGCGACAATATATATCAACGGCGATAAAATGAACATAACGGATTTGCGGCAATTTGTTTCCGAAGTACTCAGTGAACAGCGTCACCTTGAAAGCGTGGAAATTTACTGATGATGAGCAGACTTTTTTGCCTGGTAATCGCATGCGCCGTTCCGGTACTGACTGGTGCGTCGCCTGCTTGCTGCAGTACTGAAGAAATCGCGCTTGTTGTCCGGACCCGCGGACTGGTGACCGTTTCATTCAACGAAAACCATAAAGACCGTCACATAGTGACAAAAGGATATACCGCCGGTCCGGGCGCCGGTTTCCAGACAGGCAAAGACGGATTTGCCGAAATCGTCCTGATCAACAGCACAAGCAGGCTGTATGTCCGTCCGGAAACAAAATTCACCCTTTACTTCACCCGCGAAAACCGTCATTCAAGTGAAATTGTCAACGTCTCCCGGGGCCGGGTCCTGTTTGACGTCCACCGGCGCGCGGGGTTTTCTTTTGACATAGCCGCGCTCTCGACCCTGCTGTGGATCGAAAAAGGAGAAAGTTTTCTGGATGTCAACGATGCGACCGGTGAAGCATCGCTGTATGTTGTAAACGGCACGGCCCGGATTGCGGATGATGAAATCGGCACCTGGTTTCGGCTTGAATCCGGGACTGTCGGGTACTCGGGGACGCGAAACCGGATATTTACCGGGCCTGTTCCGGAAGAGCAGACGCGGCAACTGCATTCTATTGTAAAGCAAGTGCGCTCGCTGAAAGGCGACGGACGGCTGACCTCTCTTCTTACCATACAGGAAACCGGCGGCGGATCATCTGAGCCACAAGGCACTATTGCCGCGCTCACCGGCGTGGGAGTGGATATCAAAGCCGAGCCGCAGATCGGCTACAGCTTTACCCAGTGGAAAAGTGTCGGGGGCAATGTCGCATTTGGAAATGCATCCGCCGGATCGACAACTGTTATTGTACAGTCAAATGCAATCATAGCTCCGCAATTTTCCGAAACGCCTGCCCAAATCGAGATTTCCTCGATCGGCAACGGCCGGGTCCGACCGTCGGGCACAATCACGGTCGAAAAAAACACGCCGTTTTTCTGCGCGCTCATTCCCGCACCCGGTCATGAATGCACCGGCTGGAAAAAAAACAGTGCTGTGAAAGTCACGAAACAGGGCCCTGATACCGCGCAGGTCGTCCTCTCGGCCGATCAGGGCAAAATTGCCGCCATATTCAAACCCCGGAAGTATTCTTTGATCGTGACATACGGCCCGGGCGGCAGCGTATCAGAAAAGAAAACAATGCAGGTCGAATACCGTGATACAATTTCACTTGCCGCACAGGCCGGCACAGGACATACATTCACCCATTGGGAAATAGTAAACGGTACGCCGCACATCCTGAACCCGCGAAAATCCAATACCAGCCTTGTAGTCGACACTACCGATATTGCAGTAAGAGCGGTATTTACAGACAATCCGGTATCTGTTGTTATAATTGACCATCCGCAGGCCATACTGGAGCCGGTCGATTCAATTAATATTTCCCGCAACGACAACCTTCCCCTGTTTGCCGACGTTGATGAGGGTTTCATGATAACCGGCTGGCAGGTTGCATCGGGAAAAGCCCGGGTAACCGGCCTCGAGCGGGCGACCGTACGCGCCCGGTCCGACTGCATGATAATGCCCACAATTTCAGAAAAGGCGTTTACCCTGACCCTCGACGCAGGACCGGGAGGGACGGCAGTACCAGCCAAGCCGCAGACAATTATCCACGGCACGCCTACGATAATAACCGCACTGCCGGACAAGGGACAGCAGTTCCTTCACTGGAAAATTATTGCGGGATGGGCGGACATTGAAAACCCGCAGAAAGAGACAACAACTGCAGTGCTGATGAACGGCGACGCGGCCGTACGTGCGATATTCGCCGC
>WJKA01000429.1 GCA_014729375.1 Chitinivibrionales bacterium | reverse complement strand
TGATGCAATTGTTACTGTTTCAAAGGATGAGATATTCGGTTCCGCGTTCGCCTCGCTCCGCATCGATCCGTCAACCGGCCACATTGTCGATTCCAGCGGAACAAAAGTTGCTATCCTGCTGATACATGCCGGGGTTTCATATCTTACCGACGGCGGCAAAGACGGTCTTTTTGGAAGAGATACCCCCGCAGACATGATCGATGCTTTTATCTCGAGCGAGTTCTTTGAGTATTTCAGTGATACGCTCGACCTTGATACAATTGACGGACGCACTGGCCTCAGTATCAGGACTGCAACCGATTCGGTTCTTATCAATGAAGTCATGCTTATGGCTGAAACATCGAACCAGGACGACTTGAACTGGGGAATTCATGGGATCCTGGTCAACCAGATTGCCCGGTCGCTCGGTATTCCCGATCTTTTTTCAACCAGCAGCGGGATTTCCGGAATCGGGGCGTTCTGTATCATGGATTTTGCCGGGTATTCGGCCGGTTATGGCTTTATCCCCCCGTGGCCGTCCGCATGGGTCCGCATGTTCATGGGATGGGACACACCGGTTATTGTTTCACAGGGCGGGCTGCAGGACCATTATATTACCGCAGTAAGTGCGGCAGATTCTTCAGGAACAGATACGACTATTCTTATGGTGCCGATCAACGACCATGAATATTATCTCATTGAAAACCGCCAGCGCAATCTTGAAGGAGACCCGGATATTTTCGGCTATGATACCACCGAATACGGCGATACGGTATATATCGCCCCATACCCGTATAATGTCAAGCTTGATGAAGCTGTTGATTCGACTTCCGGCGATGAAAGCAATGCGATTATCAGCGTTAAGAATTATGACGTCAGCCTGCCTGCATCAGGAGTGCTGGTATGGCATATCGATGAAAACATTATCAGAGATCGGATCAAATACAATATGGTCAACGCCGATTCGATATACCGGGGGGTCCGGCTTGTCGAGGCGGACGGTATTACCGACCTGGGCATAGAATTCCAGGATGTTTTTTATCAGGCCGCCTTTGATTATGGCGGTGCTGAGGATGTTTTTCCTCATATGTCGCAAAAAGGAAGTTCCGGCACGGTTGTCGATTCCATGGGTCCCTGGACAAGACCGTCAACGAAAAGCAATGACGGCGGCCATTCGTATCTTACAATGACAATCAGTCCGTCAACCGCTGGTCTTTCTCCGACCGAAAAGGCCGCGATCCGCGATTATTATGTTTTGAATTATGTAGATTCCGTTTTCAGGATTTCCCTGCAATGGAATGTGCCGCCTTCACCGGTGGATTCGGCATCGAACTGGCTTGCGCCGTCGTACGTAAACGGCTGGCCCCGCCGGGTCAATCCCGATGAACCGCTCTTTGAGCCGGTTTGCGCCGATATTTACAAAGGAGACGATACCCGGGAGCTTGTCGCGCTCTCGGAAAGCGGGAAATTATATGTCTGGTCTGCAGATTCATCCAAAAGACGGGCATTCGGCTCTCTGTTCGATACCATACCCGCATTCGACATTTTTCTGAAAGACTCCTCTGATGTCACACTGATGACAATTGACAGCTCAGACACTTCACAGCCACCGGACACCATGCTTGACACCACCCGCCTTATCAATATCGGCATCGATACGGTCTACTACCTGCAGGGGCCGGCCAATGCTGCATCATTTCCGAGTGTTATTAATGGTGCTGTTTATATTGCGGCAGAAGACACGCTCTGGATACTCGACAGTATTCTGCTTGCGGACCCGGGAGCGGCAAATCCTGATACAACGGCTGTTCCGTCCTGGCGGAAAATTGCACTTCCCGGCACAGCTACCACCTATGCCTGTGACTTGACGGGTGGCATGTGGGTTGTCGGTTGTGACAGCGGAAAACTCTTTTTCGGAAGCACGCTTGATGCAGCGGATACGCACACGGTCGCCTGTGCAAACGACACATTTCCGGTCACGGCACTTGCAGCGCTTGCAGATGAAAACGCAGCAGTCGCAGCGATCCAGCTCAACGGCCTTCTTTCCATTTGCAACCAGACCGGCGCCCAGGAGACGACTATGGTAAACGGCATCGGACCGTTTTCGCTGCTCACCGGCAACCTCAACGGCGCGGATAACCCGGATTTTGAAATTGTGGTCTGCGACAGCCGCCAGGGAATATGGTGTTACACCCGCGGACTTGCACGCGCACCGGGTTGGGAAAATGCACCGATCGACTGGCCGAGTGCATATACGTACGATGAAAACACCATGCAGCGAATCCGCGGCAGTCTTCCGGTAAATTATTCCCCACCCGCGCTTGCCGATCTCAATCATGACGGCATGCTCGACATTGTTGTGGGCGGTACAAACGGAATCTATGCGCTCAATTATAAAGGCGTTCTTTTGTACGGATGGCCGTATTATCTTGACAACAGATTCTGGTACTACCGGCAGTCGGTGCGGACTACACCGCTTGTTGCAAATGAAAAACGGGACAATCCGGTGGTACTCTATTCATCCCCGACCGGCGAACGGGAAACGTTTTCTTTCTTCTATATAGACAGCACGACCTCCGACAGCACCAAGGTTTATTTTACGCTTGACGACGGTACTGCGGACAGTATCGGCGGCCTGAAACCGTCACTGGTCGATACGCTGCTGGTGTATGGCGACTCGCTGATTCCCGACTATATCATGCCAGGCGGCTTTATCGATGCGGTCGATTATCGTGGTACCAGGCCCCGGAGACCGGTTTTTGTCTCCGACCTCCCCGGTACCGGTCCCGAACGCCAGTCATACTGGCCGCTGACCTATGGCGGTTCGCCGGTGATCTCTCCCCTGCTTGCGGATATCGACAATGATAACCTGGTCGATCTCTTTGCTGCCGCCGACAACGGTTGGGTTTACCGGTGGGAGTTAACCAACGCGCTTTCACTCGACTCGCTGTACTGGCCCCAGGTCGGCTTCAATAACGGTCGGTCCTTTGCCTATCTCGGCCCCGATCCGGTTGCCAGAAGCACTGACAACGAAAAAATACGGCTCTTTTCATATCCCAATCCGACTAACGGTGCAGATGAAGTCATGTTCAGGTTTAAATTCAACGGACCCGCACAAAAAATCAGACT
The DNA here is from genome assembly GCA_014729375.1 of Chitinivibrionales bacterium. Classification (GTDB taxonomy): domain Bacteria; phylum Fibrobacterota; class Chitinivibrionia; order Chitinivibrionales; family WJKA01; genus WJKA01. The sequence continues at coordinate 2,423 of WJKA01000429.1, read as the reverse complement.
CGATATCTTTACCTATACCGGGTTCCATGTCTATTCCTGGAAACTGTCAGACAACAGATATCTGACCAACTGGAAAGACTGGAATGAGCTTCCCGGTGCTGTCAGTATCCGGGAATTCGGCCCCGGTGTTTACCGGTGCCGGCTCGAAGCCACAGTGAGCGGGGAAAAGGTGAGTACTGTCTGGAAGATGGCTGTGGTTAAATGAGGAGAAGCGAGGGAAAGATCAGGGTAAAGAATACAGGGCAAGAATTCGATTGGTGACAACAAGACCTGTCGCGGACCAGATTTGGGACTGACAACGGTTTGAGAGGCACGACAAAAAAGAATCCAGACTGTGAGGGAGGGAGATAGAATATTATCTGCAAAATCGGCATTCTTGCCAAATATCGATATTTTTCAAACGAAATCATTAAAGGAATAATTGAACGCTCAAATTTACATTTTATGTAACTACTCGGGTGGGTTGGCCTCGTCATTCCGGCGAAAGCCCCAATGACGCCAGAAATCATCGATAGGGACAGTAGTTACTATATTATTATAAATCATTCTGTTGCAACAAATGAAAAAACATTGCCACCTCTTTGCGATTCTTATTTTTGCTTTCTCCCTGAATATTCCTGCGGCAAGTTTCAACGCGTTTCGCATGCCGATATACACTATCGAAAGCAACCATTTCATCATACATTATACCGAAGAACTTAAACCGGTTGCTCAGCGAACAGCGAATATTCTTGAAGAGCTGTATTCGATTTACCGCGACACCTATGACCTGACTCTCCCAGAAAAAACCGATGTCCTTATTGCCAATGATGTCGGTGGCAATGGATGGGCCATGGACATTGCCAACACGTTTCTTTTGTCGCCCAATGCTTTTGATTTCAATCTCCGGGGCACCCATAACTGGCTGCGGGATGTAATTACGCATGAGTATGCACATATTGTTTCGATAACGGCGTCGCATAAAATGTCATCGGTGATCCCCTATTTCCAGTTCGGCCTGTTCAGTCACCCAAACGAAAGTGAACGGGTTGAAGGCCTCCACATTTACCCTCTGGAGATTCTTCCACCGTGGTTTTTTGAGGGCATTGCTCAGTATGAAAGCTCCCGCTTCGGCTCCGACCGGTGGGACTCACACCGTGACATGATAGTCCGCACGCTGACCCTGTCGGGAATGCTTTTGCCCTATGACCACATGTATGTTTTTGCCGGCAGGGGAGATGATTACGAAAAGACCTACAACCACGGATTTTCTCTGGTAAAGTATATTGCCGAAACCCGGGGCTATGATAAAATCGTCTCGATACTGCGGGAAAGCTCCCGGTTCGGCCGGGTGAATTTCGACCGGAGTATTAAAAAAGTACTCGGCATTTCAGCCCGTGACCTCTATGATGAATGGAAACAGTCGCTCGAAAAAAAGTATACAAAACAGATAGAAAGCATCGGCAAGCAGGTATTCGGCGAAAAAATCAATACAAAAGGATACGATAATTACTGGCCCCGGTTTTCGCCCGATGAAAGCAAAATATATTTCATTTCCAACAACGACTATGAATATTCACTCCGTTCGCTTTACTCGTACACACTGGCCGATACGGTCGAGGAAGATAAGCGGATCAAAAGAGAGATGGGATCGGTAAAAAGTTTCTATTCGATTTGCGATACGAACGGATTGATTGCATTTTCGAGCGTCAAATCCCGCAAGTCAACGCTTCCGATGAATCGCGGTGCCAGCAGGGTCCCCGATATATTTATCGACACACTTCCCCCGGAAGAAAAGAAATTCGGGCTGTTCCATAAAACCGAGCGCCAGATTACCGAAAAACAGGGCATGATGGCCGCTACATTTTCACCGCAGGGCGACATGCTGGCATATGTCCGGTATAACAACGAAAAAAACTGTCTGTGTATCGGCGACACAACAGGAAAAAATATCACGTATATCTATCCCGATCCCGGCCGCCCCGAGCTCAAAATCCAGAAAATATTCAGCCTCGACTGGTCGCCCGACGGCCACTCGATTGCAGTGAGTTATATCGATGACACAGACAGAAAAATCGGTATTTACGACACGGCATCGCACGAATTTAATGTCGTATGCGACACCCGCCACGACGAGCGTGATCCGCGGTTTTCCCATGACGGCAAAACACTGTATTTTTCATCGGACAGGACCGGTATCTACAACATTTACCGCTACACCTTTGAAACACAATCGCTCCAGCGGATTACCAATGTCTCCGGTGGTGCATTTGCACCCGACATTTCGCAGGATGAAACAAAACTGGTCTATGCCAATTATGACAAAGACGGGTATGGTATTTATCTTATTGACAGTATTGAAATTGTTGAAAAGCTGTCACCCGATTCGGGAATGCTCACAGACCGGGCCCCTGTGCGGGATACGCTGCAGGATGTTCCCACTA
>WJKA01000428.1 GCA_014729375.1 Chitinivibrionales bacterium | reverse complement strand
GCTGATGATGCTGTCGTGCCGATATGCGCGGGTCTGAGAAGTATACTGTTTCAAGCGCTCAACAGTCAGCGGCAAAAAAATGTAGCATGGCTTTATAAAAAATTATGTCGCAAAGCCTTTTATAAAATTATGTGGCATGGCCTTCCAGGCCATGCCTTGCAGAACGAAAGGAATTATCATGAAACGATTGAAACTGCTTGTATTAATCGGGGCCGCAATGATGATGGGGCTTTCTACGGGATGCTCCCATATTACCATGCTTCGTACCGAAGAACTCCGGGCGGTGCAGGCGCATGTTGACACATTAAAAATAGACATGATGGAAATGCAGAAAGAATTGCTGGAGCAGCAGGAAGCTAATCACGAGTTGCTGCGGTTGATCAGGGCCGACCAGCAGGTCAGGTTCGGCGAGATTGACAAGAAAGTCGCTGCACTCGAAAGCGGTATTTCGGAAAGCCAGCAGCGCCTGTCGAAAATCGATCAGAAAACCCAGGTGCTTAAACAGGGGTGGGAAGAGAAAGCGCGGGCAGATTCACTTGCCGAAAGCATGAAACGCGCGGAAATCGAGCGGATGTTCCAACTTGCCTATGATGATTTCATGGCGCGGCGGTATGACCTGGCTGTCAAGGGATTCAATGATGTCCGGGAGCAGTACCCGGAATCACAGCAGGCAGAGGAGGCCGCTTACTGGATTGCAGAATGCTCATACGCGCGGAAAAAATATGATGAGGCGGCGCAAAAGTATAAAAGCTACATAAAGGAGTATCCCCAGGGCGAAAAAATGTGCGTTACCCTATACAAAATGGGGATGATCTACGATAAAGAAAAAAAAATAAAGTCTCGTAATCTGGTCTGGAAGAAGCTGGTTGAACAGTGCCCCGATGCAGAAGAGGCAATGGCGGTGAAAGATCGGATGGAGTAGGGGGGGCGGCTGCCGCGCTGCGGCAATAATACGGAGCAGGGTATTCAATCGAACACCCCACTCTCTTATCGTGTCGGTACAAACAATCTTTCACCAGGGACAGAAGTGTTCATTCTTCTTTTTGTGCAGTCTCCTTGAACAATTTCTTCTGTCCTGGATACAGTTTGTCAAGTTGTATGGTTAATGCTATTCGATGTCCATAGCCGAGGGCTGCATCACGGTCGGTAGCGCCGACAAAGGCATACTGGACAGAATAGCCAAGCCATTTGAAGCCTGCTCCGCCGGTGAATGTGTAATTTTTAAGAGTATTATGTAAGGCCATACCGTTGCCTCCACCTCTGACTGCTATCTCAATATTCTGTTCGTCAAACAGCAACGCATACTCTATTCCACCAAATCCTTTAATATTGACACGTGCAGGTTCGAGCGTGGCAATACTTTCATAATCGCGATTGAGTTTATTAGTGCCGTCAACGCCGACTGAAATGCGGTGCATTTCATTGATCGTAGTGGTATAACCGATTCCCAACCTGAATTCAGGATCAATTTTATACCCCATGACTTCGGCACCAAGGGTGCGCGCGGTGAATCCGATACTGAATCCGTAGGGGAACTCAGTAGAGATACCGAGATCGAAACCCAGCCCCGCGCCGTTTTCTTCTTCGGTATTGAATGCATAACGGTTGATACTGAATCCTAAACTGGTGTTACGGAGAATCAACAGTTCATCCCACAGTTTTCTTCCCAGTGAAAGCGAAAAGGTATGCTCGTTTGCCGGGTTAGAGACCATGGAGACATTGCCGTCGCTGTCAAGTTCACCATGCTCAAGTGTCGCATGGTTGAGAAGCCAGCTCCCGGCTATTGTTCCCGCATACTTGATCGGTACGGCTACATTGACATAGTTGACATTCATGCCCTCTACGTCCTGAAGAATCCAGTTGCAGTCCATGATCGACATGCGCTCGACATAGGAGAGCCGTGAAGGGTTCCAGTATGCCGCACTGGGATCGTCGGCCACTGCGACATACGCGCCGCCCATGCCATACCCCCGTGCACCGATCATCATGTCGACAGGAGAGCTCATGACTGTGTAAGTCATCGCGCAGAGAATAATTATAAGTGTTATCTGCTTTTTCATATTAATCACCTGCCTTTCTATTTCAATACGCCAATTGGTTTACGGATAACTGTTGTTTTGCCTGTCGATGTCGGTGTGTAGGTAAAGATGTATACGTAGAGACCGACCCCGGCGAAGCGCCCGGCGACATTCTGTCCCCGCCACTCGCTGTGGTATGGATGATTGTTCGGAGCGACCGGTGTTTTTTGCGGGATAAGCTGATAGACAAGGTCTCCGGCCATATCGACAATTCTCAGGCTTACCATCCCTGCCTCAGGCACATTGTAGTAAAAAGCCGGAACTTTTTCACTTTCGTATTTCACCGGATTATCCGACCAGTAAGCGACCAGTTCGGTTGGTGCCGTGGCTGTTGACTGGGCAAGGTCGAAAATCGTAAAGTGATTGACCTGGACCGAAATCTTCTTTGCAAGCGTGTCAACCGTCATCGGGCCGGCCGCACGCCAGGTGCCGCCGTCCCAGAAAACCACAATCAACGCCGTCGGATCGACATCCTGTACACCATCCTGATCGATATCCAGATCAGCTTCGGTGTAGGGGAGAGTGACCGTCACCGGTTTCCGGAATGTCGTGCCGTTGGGCCCGAAATCGTGCGCCACATTGAGCAGCGTCAGCGTTTTATTAAGCGGCTTCCGCTCCTCAACCGGATCGATCGGAACAATGGTTATCTCCACAGGATTAAGCACTGCATCAACCGGTATAACCGCAGATGCTCCATCGGGATTATTGATCGTTCCGCCGTCACGGTCGACAACCTTTGTAGCCTTGGGCTCATGATAGACCACAACACCGGTCGTGCTGTCGGGATTGCCCGCTTTGTCGACTGCATACAGCATGATCGTATTGTTTCCGGGCACCAGCTCGACTACGCTGCTGAATACCGTGTCTTCGGGCGCAAGTACGATCGGGCTGGTGTTGACATTCGAACCGCTGTCGTTTCTCACCGAGATAAATGCCCGCAAAACGCCCGAACCACCGGCATCTGTGTAGGTCCCTTTCATGATCAGCCTGCGGAAATAGGTTTTTCCGCTGCGGATATCCGTGCCGCTTTCTGGCGCGGGGGTCAACGTGAAGTTCGTTGACGGCGCTGTGTTGTCCAGCACCACGCTGCTTTGAAGCGTCCTGGTGTTGGTCTTGACATCCGCAGCCGACAGCGAATAGTCGATTGCCCCCGATGAATCGGTGGCGATCGGCACGGTGACCGAGTAGACAAAGTCGCCGGTAATGGAATCCCCGCCGGTGCCGTCATCGACAAGCGTCAGCGAAACCGGCATTGCACCGAGCGACTGCGAGCTCAGGGTTATCGTCGATGGGTTCACGCCCGAGACGTCATCCTTGACATACGCAGTGACTACGACCGAGCCGCCTGTTTTTGCCGATGTCATTCCTTCAGGATAGAGCACCTGGACATTGGAGATCACCGGCGCGGTATTGTCGACCGTGAATTTGAGTATCCGCGACATGTCGGATTTGTCGTTCACGTCGGTAATCCGGACCTGGATCGTATGTTCGCCGTCCTTGAGCGAGGTCGTAACGACGACAACCGAATCGTCGTCCGC
>WJKA01000427.1 GCA_014729375.1 Chitinivibrionales bacterium | reverse complement strand
GGTTGCAATCGATATTGCGCAACGGAATTTTGCCACACCGGTGGAAATGCATAATGCAAAACCATTCTACCATCTCGATACCGACAATTATGCGTACTGGCGCGGCAATTCATCCGAGGGACGGCGTTTTGAGTTTGAAACGCTTTTTCTCGAAGACCACTACACGCTCAGCAGTGTTGCAACAAACCGTCCTGACGGCCTGAATGCCGGCTGTTTCTCGGAGCAGAGTGTCTGGCGGCTGGGTGTCAAAGGTACGGATAACGGTGCGTTCCAGATTTTCGGCAATACCGGCGGCGCCGAACTGATGACCGGTCGTCACCCGAAAGAGCAAATCGGCCAGTACCGCAATGTCATGATGCGCCTTGTCAAGGATGCCTCCCCGGTGTGGACCTGTTTCCCGAAAAGCGTAAACTGCTCATTCGACGGCACAACCGCTTTTGCCGATTGCGGCAATGGTGTATATGTGGCCTGTAGCCCGTTTAACAGCACGGGCAATTCCTCCGGAACATGGTCACAGGATAGCCGGTTCGATCGGTTTGACTGGAATTTCGGTACCGGGCAGCTCGGCGCGGTTGTTCTGGAAGTCGGCACGCAGGAACAGCATGGCAGCTTTGCCGATTTCATTGCCGCAATTAAAACCGGCACCACCCTGCTTTCACCCGCAACCGACCACGTTGAATATATTTCGACAAGCGGCAGAACGCTTACTATGGAATACATGCCGTTCAGCACCTATACCTATCAGGATAAAGTCTCGACTCCGGAAGTTATTTCTGAAGCAGGCGTTGTTCCGCGGGTCTGGTGCGACGGCCGCCTTGTTGACTATGCGCAATGGCAGAGTTATCACGTTGTATCGGGTGAACCGATTGTCGAGCAGCAGTGGGGGAGCGGTATCATGACCGCGCAGGCAAACGGCGCCGGGCTCCAGATTATTGTCGACACGGCAACAGCGGATGTCACCTACCGCCGGTACAATCCCGGTTCTGTCCGGATCATGCCGATTGGAAGCTCCTCGTCACACGCCCGGGAACTGCGCAATACCTATCGCTATGAGCTGTATTCCATGCTCCAGAGCGGCGGCTATGATTTCGACTTTGTCGGCAGCACCGATACGCTCTATTGTGCTCCAACACCCACCGATTCCCTTCCCGACCCGGACCATGAATGCCACTGGCACTGGCGTGCAGACCAGTTCCTCCCGCATATCGGCGACCGGGCCCGCGTTGCGCAGCCCGATATTGCCATGATCCATCTCGGCTTTGTCGACCTTCTTGCCGACCAGAACGATGTTGACAACACGGTCGCCGAGATCGAACAGATAATCGATTCGCTCCGTTCTGTCAACCCGACAATCGCGGTCCTGCTGGCGCAGATCATTCCAATGCCGTCACCCTATGATCCGGCTGCATTGAATACGCAGATCGCAGCGCTGGCCTCGACGAAAACCACCGCCAATTCACCGGTAATCCTTGTCGACCAGTATTCCGACATGGTCCATCCCGACGACTACGCGGCGTGCGGAAGCGTGACAAATCCATCGGGCGCGCAGAAGATGGCCAACCGCTGGTACAATGCCCTGACTCCGGTTTTCGATGAAACGGTTCCCAGAATTGCTCTGGCAACTCCTGAAAGCGGCGATATATTCATGCCCGGGGAGGACATTGCGGTTACTGTATCGGTATTTTCAAGAAACGACATCTCGAAAGTGGAATTCTATCTCGACGGGGCGCAGCTTGGTGAAGACACTGCGGCCCCCTATGAATGGATCATCCCGGGGCAGACTGCGGGAAATTACTCGATTACGGCAAAGGCGATTGATGTTAATCTCAACGAAGGCGTTTCTGAGGCGGTCACAATTGAAGTCGGCAACCTTCCGCCGGGAGTAACGATCACCGCACCGCTCGACCGGAGCTGGTATACCGCGCCCGCGGACGTCACGCTCACGGTCGACGCGTTCGACACCGACGGTTCGATCGCGTATGTTGACTTGTACGAAGGCGCGACGTTTCTTGCCCGGATGTCCGGCGAACCGTATACCACCGGATGGAATACTTCAACACCCGGCGTCTACACATTCGCAGCGGTTGCTGCCGACAATGAAGGCCGGTCAACCCTGTCGGACACAACGCGTATCAAAGTGTACGAGCCGGGAATCCGGCCGTTCCTCGAAGTCGGCGGGACCTGCATTATGGAAGCTGAAAATTATTCATACCATACTATCCGGGGGGATGATACCCAGTGGGCGCCATATGCCGACGCAACCTGCGCTAATGGAACGTACATGCTTGCCGAAAATTCTTCAAGCGGAAACGGCGATAACGATGTCGGCTGTGAGATGGTCTATGAGGTTTACATTACCACACCGGGATACTATTTCATGTCGGCACGCCGGAACGCACCGTCATCAAACGATGACTCCGCGTTCCTGGGCATTGACGGCAGCCCGTTCGGCGGGCGGATTATCGAATGGCAGTCGAGCGGATGGCAGTGGTGTCAATCGTATTCGATCGGCTACCTTTCACCGGGCGCGCACTCGATCCATATTCGCCGCCGCGAGGACGGCCTCGGTATTGACCGCATCATGATCGCACTCGATGTTGCGGATTTTCCTCTGGACGGTTCAACCGAAATCGGCGGAGCGGAAAGCCCCTATTGCGGCGGCACCGAACCGGTTGCCCATGCAGGCGACGACCAGACAGTCGATATCGGCGCACCGGTTACGCTTGACGGCAGCCTGTCTGTCGATCCGGAACCCGGCCCCCAGCCGCTCCAATACACCTGGACCCAGATCGCCGGTCCACCGGCCACACTCTCTGATGTAAACGCAGTACAACCGTCATTTACTGCAGCGCAGCAGGGAAGCTATCTGTTCAGGCTCGATGTCGGCGACGGATCAAATACGGCCTCCGATAAAGTGCAAATCAATGTCAGGGTTGCGGTAACCCAGGGAAGCGAATCGGCAGATTTTCTCGTTCCCACGCTCAACACAAGCTACTATATCCTCTGGGCCGACAGCAGTCAGAATGCAACATACCTGTCATCGAGCAACGGCGGGACGGTCACCAGGTCGTTCAACACGATAACGCTTGACAACGGCTATGTCGAGGTGGTGGTTTCACCCGATCTCGGCATGCGGGTCCTCCGCGCACAGGACAAATCGGTATCACCCGGCCGTCAGATGTTTGCCGAGTATACTAATCCGGCAAATCCGGTGCCTTTCGCGCAGAATATCGGAGGCATCAAGCCGAGTTTTCCTTTTGTTGAAAATTCCACGGGCATGATCGATATCAACGGCGAGCTTGCCCATAAAGCGGGATATTATATCGAGAACAATGATGACGGCAGCGTTGATGTTGTCATGAACATGCGGTTCGAACAGCATCAGAACGAAGAGGACGCAGGTTTTCTGGGCAAATACGGCGACAAAAACCTTACCTGTATTGTCACTCTGGAGCCGGGGCACGCCGATTTCAGGGTGAAGTATGTCGCCGAAAACCCGAACCCGCTCAGAAGAAACG
>WJKA01000426.1 GCA_014729375.1 Chitinivibrionales bacterium | reverse complement strand
CCTTTGTATATTAATTGAGTCTCGCCATCCCAGCTTGTTTGCCCCTCGGGAAAGATGCATACCGGGTATCCCGCTTTGAGCAGGGTGATAGTTTTTTTCATTGCTGCAAAATCCGAGGAACCCTTTTTTTTGGGAAATGCGCCGATGCTGTTGAGGTACCAGCTCTGGAGTGCAGGCCCGCGAAAAGCATCATCGTTGCACATAATTGCAAAAGGAGAATGACAATACGATCCGATTATCCAGGGATCAAAAAAAGTATTATGGTTTGATATGACAATAAACGGGGGCGGGGGATATCTGTCGGAACCGGGTGCAAGGGAATGATTATAGGATGGTTTCAGGTAGCCGCCGACAAAGGGACGAGACAGAATATTCCACATAAACCACCGGTAGGCATAAAGAGCTTTGTTTTTCATGCGCTTCCTTTTTAAACGTTAAATTTAAAATACAGGATGTCACCGTCCTGTACGACATACTCATGCCCCTCAGACCGCAATTTTCCCGCATTTCGGATCCCGCTCATACTTCCGTAGCGCTCGAGGTCCTCAAGACGGTACACATCGGCCCGGATGAATCCTTTTTCGAAATCGGAGTGGATTTTGCCCGCTGCACGGGGAGCACTTGTTCCTCTGGTAAAGGTCCAGGCGTGATTTTCGTTTTCATTCAAGGTATAAAATGTCTGAAGGCCGAGGAGGGAATACATTGCACGGACAAGCGCGTTCAAGCCCGGCTCGTTTCTTCCAATGCTTTCCAGAAATTCTTTTTGTTCCTCCGGCGGGAGCTCGGTTAATTCAGCTTCAATTTTACCGCAGAGCGCAATGACTGCTCTGCCTTTGTGCGCGGCATATTTTTCAAGCGATGTGCGGTATGCCGATCCTGATTCCAGCCCCTGTTCATCAACGTTGGCAATATACAACACCGGTTTTGACGTAAGCAGGCCTAATTCCCTGAGTACAGCGGATTCCTTTCCGTTGAATGTCCCATCCTGAATTGCAGCGCCTTTTTCGAGCAGAGAACGCGCCTTTTTCAACGGTTCGGATTTTGACAGTGCGTCCTTGTCTCCGGTTTTTGCCGCTTTTTCGATTTTTTCCAGAGCCCGCTCGACAGTCTCAAGATCTTTGACAATTAATTCGGTCTCGACTATTTCAGCATCGCGTACAGGATCCGGAGTGCCGTCCACATGCACAACATCGGGATCGTCAAAGCACCGCACCACATGCGCAACCGCATTGACTGTCCGGATATGCCCGAGAAATTGATTGCCAAGCCCTTCGCCTTTGGATGCGTTTTTCGCCAGGCCGGCGATATCAAAAAGCTGGATGAATGCGGGCACGACCTTTTTTGACGGACTCAGCTCCGTTATCATTTCCAGACGGGGATCCGGAACAGCGACGATTCCCTGGTTGGGCTCGATAGTGCAGAACGGATAGTTCTCGACAGCCGCTTTTCCCGCACACAACGCGTTGAAAATAGTGGATTTGCCTACATTGGGAAGACCGATAATACCGATTGAAAGAGGCATCATATATCCTTTTTGATTTTAAAGGCCGTTCTGCAGAAGGGTCTGGAAAAGACCGGGAGTATCCGAAAGATACGCATAGGTCCCTTCCTGAATTATTTCGCCGCTTTGAAATACCAGAATTTTATCGACATGCCTGATAGTTGACAAACGGTGTGCGATAATAATCATAGTATGGTTTTTCATCAGGTCCTGCATGGCCTGCTGTATTCTTTTTTCAGACTGGTTGTCAAGCGCCGACGTGGCCTCGTCGAAAATAAAATACCGGTGATTGCCCAGAATAGCCCTGGCAATTGCAATCCGCTGTTTCTGGCCGCCCGAAAGAGAATAGCCGTTTTCTCCCACCTGGGTTTCCGCTCCGTCTGGAAGTTCATTTATGAATTCGGTGATATAGGCCATTTCCATTGCATCATACACTTCTTTGCGGCCGGCCCCGGGATTGGCTACCCTGATATTTTCAAAGATAGTGGTCTGAAACAAAAACGGTTCCTGCGAAACCACCCCGAAACTCGAGCGGAGTTCCTGCAATGAATAGCGCTTGATGTCCTTGCCGTTGATCAGCAAGCGGCCGCTGTCAATATTGTACAGACGGAGTATCAGCCCGGCAAATGTGGTTTTGCCGGAACCGCTCGGTCCGACAAGAGCAATGCTCCTGTTACGCTCGATTGTGCATGAAATTTGTTTCAGCACCGGGACCGCGGTATATCCGAATGTTACATCTTTGAATTCAATAAGCGGGATACCTTCCGAATACGCTGCTTCATCCTCGTTGTGGATATTCACTCTGTTTGTTTCCGACTCTTCAGCAACTGTGGTTTCGGTATCCAGAATACGCAGGATCCGTTCAAGTCCGGCCTCGGCATTCGCTTTCACCAGGTTGAGACGGAACAGCATCATCATCGGCGCCATAAGCAGATTGATACTGCTGACAAAAGCGAAAAATTCTCCGACAGTCAGCTCCCGGTAGATGCATGAATAGGCGCCGGCGATGTATATCAATGCCATGCCGGCGTAGTGAAGACTTTCCGGTTTAACATATTCGACATGCTGTCTGTACGACAAATTCTCGCTCTGTTCTCTGATCCGATCGATCTGGAAATCGAATCTGTCGCTGACATCATCTTCAATAGCATGGATCTTTATCTCGCGCGTTCCCCGGAGCATATCGGCAACATACTTGCTGACCGAAGACTCTTGTTTCATGAATTCGGACGACATCGCCTTGATCACCCGGCGGGAGCGCCGGTTGATACACACGATCGCGGTTACCGTTGCAATGAGAATGGCCGCCATTATCCAGTCGAAATAGATCAGCGCGCCTAATGCCACAACCCATGATACGAGGTGGGTCGGGACTGTCATGATAAATTGCTGAAGAAACATTTTGAGCGAATTGACAGGAGAGCCCATGATATAATTGAATAATTCACCGCTTGACACATTGTCATGGAACCTGAAACAGAGGCTTTGTACGGGGCGGAAAAATTGCGAGCGGATAGTAAAAAGAAACCCTTCAAGCGCTGCTACCAGGCGGCGGTAGCCGACGAGCCATACAGTAATACGGGTTCCGCTCAGGAGAAGATACAGGCCTGTGTAGAGAAGGACGTATTTGAATTTTTCTTCAGCCGGGGCACCGGTTCTGTTTACCCCTCGATCGACAATAAATTTCACAACGATCGGCTGCAGCGCCACTGCAATGCCGGTAATAACCGCACAAATCATGGCAAAAAAGAGCTTGAGGTGGTAGGGGCGCATGTAGTCGCGGATTGTTGTCCAGAATCGGGGTTTCGGGGGAGATGTCGACTCCATGAAGTGCGGACCTTGATTGCCGGTAATTACTCTGCGTAGAAATATACATATTTCCGGAGACCGGGCGGGTAGCGGATGGAACATCACCCCTTTTTGCCGTGGCGGACAATGTCGCCTTCAATCATATACCGGACATCCTCGGCAATATTTGTTGCGTGGTCGGCAATTCGTTCGAGGTTACGGGAGACTGAAAGGTAATCAAGCATCATGTCGCACAGCCCGGGATCGCCACACACGGCTTCTTTGAAAATAGAGAACATCCCCCGGTTGAGGTCATCAATTTCATCGTCCGATGCACAGACTTTAACGGCAAGATCGACATCCCATCGAATCAACGCATCGATACTTTTTCGCAGCATGACAATAGACTTGTCAAACATCAGACCAAAATCGAAATCAGGAACCAGGCCGGCAGTCTGCGATATATACCTGCCCCGTTCTGCAATGTTGACCGCCAGATCGCCGATCCGTTCCAGGTCATTGTTGATTTTCAGGGCGGCAATTATGAAGCGGAGGTCGACTGCTACGGGTTGATGAAGTGCGAGGATTTTCAGGCATTCCTCTTCAACGTCAATTTCTGTATTATCAATAGCCTTATCTCTGGTAATTACCGTTTCGGCCAGAGCCTTGTCTTTGTCGGTAACCGACTTGAGTGCGTTTCCCAGTTGTTCCTCGACCATTGTGCACAGCGCAAGAATCATTTTTTGCAGTTTCTCGATTTCATTCTGCAAATGTTTTGACACGGCTCACTCCTTATCCAAAACGTCCGGTTAAGTAGTCTTCGGTCTGCTTTTCCATTGGATGGGTAAACATGCGGTCGGTCGGTCCGAATTCAACAAGTCTCCCCTCGTAAAAAAAGGCCGTATAATCGGAGACTCTTGAGGCCTGCTGCATGTTGTGCGTAACGATAACAATCGTATAGTTTTCCCTGAGTTCGCTGATCAGGTCTTCAATACGTACCGTTGATTTGGGATCGAGCGCGGATGCAGGCTCATCCATAAGAAGGATTTCGGGGTTGACTGCGAGTGCGCGGGCGATGCAGAGACGCTGCTGTTGTCCTCCCGACAAGCTGAGTGCGCTTTCATGAAGTCGATCTTTAGCTTCATCCCACAGTCCGGCCCGGCTGAGGCTCCGTTGAACGATCGTGCCAAGCTTTTCACTGTTTCTCGTGCCGTGAATCCGCGGGCCGAAAGCAACATTCTCGAAAATTGATTTGGGAAAAGGATTTGATTTCTGGAATACCATGCCGATATTCTTTCGCAACGATACAACATCGATGTCTCTGTAGATGTCCTTGTTGTCAATAGATATCCTGCCTTGAATGCGAATGTTCTCAATTATATCATTCATGCGGTTCAGCGTGCGAATGAATGTTGTTTTTCCGCAGCCCGACGGCCCGATAAGCGCGGTTACTTTCCTGGCGGGGATATTCAGCGTAATGTCGAAGAGCGCCTGAAGCCTGCCGTAGAAAAAATTAAGCCGCTCAATGCAGATTTTGGTATTTGCCGTTTGACTGGCGTGCATGAATTTCAGTCCGATCAAATGGTAATTAGTCGATTATTCTCCGGCCGCCTGTGTAGCCTGAACGCCTGATTCCTTTTCTTCCTCCGCCATCCTGCGTAGTATTCGGATATTTTCCAATCCCACTACCGCACCGGGACTTCCATTATCGCGCGCGAGTGTAAATAATCGTCCGGCTTCATCATACTTTTCGTTTTTAAAAGCAAGGTTGCCGCCCAGAAGAGCGAGTTCGGCAAAATCGGGAAACAACTCCAATCCCTTGTGCACCTCTTCAAGCGCAACAAGATCATTGCCCATGCGCTCGAGCATGCGGACTATCCGGTAATAAATCCATTTGTTTTTCCGGTTGAGCTTGAATGATTCTCTGAGATAGTAAATCGAGCGCGATAAATCGCCTTTTCTTTCATAAATATCTGCAAGCAGTGAGAATACATACTGCTTGTTTTTTCCAGATTCAGGATAGCGGAGAAGCCATTGCACCGCTTCCTCGTTGTCGTCAAGCTCCCGGTACATTTCGGCCAGAGCAATATAAGGTTCTTCGGTTTCAGGTTCGAGCTCGGAAAGGTGTTCGAATGTGGCAATCGCCTGCGGGTATGCTCCTGCCTTGCGGTATGAGGCCGCAAGAATCAGCATTGCCTTTGCGTGCCCGGGTTCGATATCGAGCGCGCGGCTGATCGTGGCGATTGTTGCACCGACATCTTCAAGCGTAAAATATGTAATAGCCAGGTTCAGATAGCCGCGAAAAAATCCGGGAGCATACACAAGAGCCGCTTTGTAGTACACAATGCTTTGGGGCAAGCTGTCAAGCTGAAAGTAGGCGTTGCCGAGGTTGAAATAGCAGAGCGCCGGGTTCTCACCTGCAAGAGCCGCCTTTTTATATAATGCAATGGATTCGCCAATCCTGCCGCCGGAATAGACCGCGTTCGCCGAGTCAAGGATTTTTGATGCCCGGAGCGGGATCACCAGCAGAAAAATTACAAGTAATGTTTTTTGCATTTTTTCCGGTACCTAATCGAGCTTGTATTCAAAAACCTGGCGGACCCGGACTTTGACGGGAACGCCTTTATTTTTTGCCGGTTTGAATTTCCATTCAGAGACCGTATTGCGCGCGGCTTTTGATAT
>WJKA01000425.1 GCA_014729375.1 Chitinivibrionales bacterium | reverse complement strand
GTCATATACCGGCTTGAAAGGGAATCATACTCCGAGTATGAAATTGTGGTTTACGGTAAGGCAAAGAAAAAGGAAGTTGCCAAGCGCACGCTGAATCTTCAGGAAATCCGCAAAGTGCCGGGTTTCGGTGGTGATGCGGTGAAAGTTATCCAGGCGCTGCCGGGCGTGGCCCGTCCATTCTTCGGCGGCGGCGAGATTATCGTGCGCGGCGCGGGCTCTGAAGACAATCAATATTACCTTGAAGGCATGACTATTCCCTACATTTACCATTTCGGCGGTCTGAAATCGAATTACAATTCCGAAGCACTTCAGTCGGTCGAGTTTTTCCCGGGCGGATTCGGAACCCGGTACGGTAACGCACTCGGCGGCGTCGTCGAAATCAAGGGACGGCCCTATAAAAAGGACCGCTGGCACGGCTTTGCCGATGTCAACGCGTTTGACGCATCCTTCATGTTCGAATCTCCGATTACCGATAACACCGGCATTATTGTCACCGCACGGAGAAGTTATATTGCCGATGTCCTCAGTTTTGTCGTGCAGGATGTTCTTAAACAGCAGCTCCCCTTCACTGTCGTGCCTTTTTACTGGGATTATACCCTTCGACTGGATATTGAGCCGTGGAAAAAGCACCACTTCTTTCTCACCGCATTCGGCGCGAAAGACAAACTTGAGCTGATCTCCACCGATGTTCGCGGGGGAAGCCTGGAAATCGATGATGAAACCGATCGAATCAGCACCAACCTGTATTTCCATATGGGCATACTCGGATGGGACTATGACATAACCGAACAACTGACCAATGAGCTCCGCTACAGCTTTCTGTACCTTGTCCAGGAACTCTCCGCCTTTGGTTTTGTAAAGGCTGAAGCTGTCGGAAAAGGCCACCATATCAGAGACGCACTAACCTGGGAACTGAATCCGCAGTTTACCCTCAAAGGCGGGCTTGACATACTCTATGGCCCGCTTACCCATAAAATGTCGTCAGTTGTCAACACGGGCGATATCACCAAAGATACAACCGACTATATATTCGGTCCGTACGGTGCATATCTTTCGCTTGAATGGAAACCAAAAGAAAATATCCTTGTTATACCGGGATACCGGATCGATTATTACCCGGAAATCGATTACAAAGGTTCGGTATTTCCGGAATTCCGGGATTACGATATCGATGACGAGGGCGGTTTTGATAATGAAACGCGCTACCCGGTTGAGCCCTCGCTTCGTATTTCCGCGCGCTATGAATTTATTGAAAATCATACGGCGAAAGGGTCGTTCGGCAACTATTCGCAAACACCGAAGCCTCTGGGACAGGCAACGCACCCCACCTGGGGCAATCCGGAACTGGAATCCACCAAGGGACGGCAATTTGTGCTCGGCTATGAATGGCAGATTACCGACCTCATCAGCGCAGACATTCAGGGATATCTCAACCGTCAATGGAATATTGCACGCTTTCCGGATGAAAAAGAGTTTTTTCAAAATCCCGACCTCCCCCCGTTTATCGACAACGGCAAGGGAAAAATGATGGGGTTTGAGCTGTTTTTCAAGCACGATCAGGGCAAACGCTTTTTCGGGTGGCTTACCTATTCGCTTTCCCGGAGCGAACGATACAGCTACCGTGACGGGAAATGGGCCCTCTACGAAAGGGATATTCCCAATAATGCCCAGCTTATTGCAAGCTACCGGCTCCCGTACAATATGGAAATCGGCACGCGTCTCAGATACACCGACGGCTATCCGACCACGCCGATATACGGACCGAAACTGTACGATCTTACCTATTTCTATTATGAAGCGCAATCGGGCAAAGAAAACTCCGACCGCATGGAGCCATACGTCGGATTCGACCTCCGGTTCGAGAAAAAATTTGTTTTCAACAACTGGATGCTGACATTATATCAGGAAACGCTCAACATCGTGCACCTTTTGCGATTTGCAAAGAACCCGGACGGTGACCCCGTCTTTGAGCCGCCGGAAACCGATTTTTACATATGGGACTATAATTACAGGCATAAAAACGCTCTGAGTGACGTTCCCCGGACATCTGTGGGCATTTTAGCCGAATTTTAATGGGCACGATATGAAAAAAATTGTACTATCAATTCTATTTACGACGCTGGCGGCATGTATTAATTTCCCCACCCGGTTCGAGCGCATCGAAAACAACGAACTGCGGCCGATCACCGCAGTATTCTCTCCATACCCTGAAGCCGCTCCCGGTGATACGATTTCGGTGAACGTACATTTTGCCGGCAATCCCGTTGTCGCTATCGACTCCCTCCTGGTGTCATTTTCAGTGCTTGATAATGTCTATGGCATCAACGACACGTTTACAACTATCGAACCTGTCACCGTACTCGATTCCTCCATGGCGCTTCCCGAATCAATTTCCATATCTTTCACGATTCCCGACGACGCTCTTGATGACCTGATCGAGCCGTTTCTTGCAACTGCGGATTCGGCCATAGAATCCATTGATCCTGCTTTTGCCGCCCTGATATCCCCCGACATAATCATCGATCAGTTGAATAATCCCGACACCGCGTTCTGGAGCAGTATTCCCGATTCCATCGCCGACGGCGTACTTGCACCGGCGCTTGAATATACAGCCAAACGCGGCTATTTTTTTGTTACCGCCCGGTCACAAAATGGAACCGTTTTGAAAAGCAGAGCCGAATTCGTTATCAGATTCAACAGCAATTTCGAAAATATTCCGACTGTTTCCCGTGCAATACAAGTTAATAATAACCCCCAGATCAACTGGATTGGTGTTTATAAAGTTGCCGGTGACGATGTGTTTTCATTTGATCCTCTCGATCCCAATTTCAGAGGCACATACGAGTTTTTCTGCTTTTTTAACAGGATAGATTCGACATGTCCGATCGATTCGGTTATTACGATCGATACCGGCTATTCCTATTTTTTCGCAGCCGACAGCGGAATACTTGTTCTTCCCGGGGGCTCCCGTGATACAACCCGTGATTCCTATGTGCAACAGGTCAGGGGCAGCGACACCGTGGTACTTGAGGAATATTTTTATCAGTGGTTTTATGAAAATATGGATGAGTCCGCATTACCGCTCGACTCGCTGTTCGTACTCGAACGGTTCGGACAGAACTCAATCACCAGAATGTATCCGCCACTTGACGCACGCATGAATCACTTCAGGGTCTGGCTTGCTGTATACGATGAATATTTCGGGGAATTCTTCCGCCCCCGGGGAATGGCGCATGCACGCATCGAGGGTGTGCTCGAGTTTACTCAGGCATATAAAGACAATACTGCGCTTCAATAATCACGAAAATTGACTTCGGGGGATCATTGCGTTTGCTGCAAAGCGCGGTACGCCTGGTTCACGGTGGCCTGGAGAACTGCATATGCCTCTTCATAGACATGCTTTTTAAGCTCATCCCGTGAAGAAAGAAACCGCTCGTAGGCATCCCTGACACGGTCCTGCTCAATAAGCGTATATATTTCCACCAGACGCTCTTTGGCCTGCTCTTCCTTCTGCTGCTTGAGCCGCATTTCTTCCCGTTTGTAATTGCTGAATACCGAATCCTGATAGGCCTGATTGTTCCATTGTCCTTTTGAAGATGAACGCGTATCAGCCGGGGCATTCTTATTATGCCTGTGCGTTTGTGCCGATGTTTGTTCTGAATGCGCCAGGCGCGCCTGGTCCATGGCGCCGGAAGCGGCTTTTTCACGCTGTTTTCCGGCCTGACGTTGTTTTTCTTTTTCCAGCTTTGCCAGCCTTCTGGCTTCTCTCCGTTCTTTTCTCCGTCTGGCCCGGCGCTCCCGGATTCTCTGCCACCAGCTTTTTCGGTTGCGCTTTTCCCGTTCAGCCGCGATACTATCCTGCCGCTCCTGAGCGATCTGCTTTGCCTGAACCGTCATATCACCAAAACCGACATCTATCTCCGATGGCTCTTCGCTGGTAAGCTCGGCAAGCTCTCCCCTGAGTTCCGGATCCTCTTGTGATTGTTCTGCAATTACCCGTTGAATAATCGTATTATTGACAATTCCCGCTTTTTCGCGAGAAATGCCATACTTTTTCAATAATGTTTTATCGAGATAATCCATTGCCGCTTCGATTCCGTGCACATTGAGAATATCGATATTGTGGGTTACCAGCGAATCCTCTTTTTTTTCAATTGCCCGGCTCATTCGATCTGCTTTATTTGCATAAAATTCCCATTTTGAACGCGGAACCTTCCCCTGAATAGCGGACAGTCGCCTGTGCACGACCCTGAGAACATCGGCTGCATCCGAAAGCTCGTTTTTTGACAGCAATTCATCGGCACTTTTCAAATCGCTTGCCACAAATGACTTTTCATCATCAATATCAATGCGGGCCTTCAGCCGGGCGGCAAGCTTGCTGTACGTTGTGAGCGATATGTCGAGGTGTTTCAGGTTCCTGCTGCAGTAATCAAGTTCGGTTTGCGCTCTGTGGAAATGCCTTTTGTTAAGCGCAGCAACAATTGACCGCTGGACATCCCGCGATATCCCCGAGGCACGATCTTTTATCAGCCAGTCTATCTCCGACGCCTTCGCTTTGTCAACCGCCTGCATTTGCGAATGAATGTTCCAGAGCGTAGCAAAATCAGGACGTTTTTTTCCTGTCGCTCTGTTGAATGCTGCCACCAGGTGATTAATAACTTTCTGGCGGTTCCGCTCGTTTTCCTGAAGAATATCCTGTTCTTCCAGAGCTATCTGACCTTCAAGCTCCCCGACCTTCCATAAAATATACCGTTCATTGGGATCGTTTTTGGCCGCGTGGCGAAGGTTTCTGGCAATTCGCTTTGCCTCTGCAATTGATTTTTTCCGCCTGTTCTGAAAATCTCCATACGCATCGGCCGCATTCAGTTCATAAAACGCACGCAGTATCAGGGTATCAACATACGTTTTTGTGAAATATCCCTCTTTCGGAACCTCCTGGCAAAATGCGTTTCCTGTCCCTGTTTCAAATACTGTTTTCAGTATTGACAGAAACGGACAGGAGGAAACCAGTGTGCCTCCGATGGGGAGGGAAAATAAAACAGTACTGAAAAAAAGGGTTTTTATGCTTTTCATGAGTTTGGGGCGATCGGGAAATAGCGTGCCCTGATCATTTGATATATATGAAACTAAAGCGCTTAAATCGGGTGTGGATTTTCACTTTCTCACTCTTCCACCCCTCTCCTGGTGCAATCGCAATCAATTGGCACATAATGAAAATAATAAAATTGACAGCTTCGGGCAATGTATAAAAAACGGCGCTTTATCCGAAATGCACCCGGATACCCTTTCCTGAAAATGTAATCCCTGAAATCCAGAGAGCCTGTACTGTTTATACGTTGATTCCCGGATCGTGCAGAACGAGCTTATCCGAATAAATCCATAAGCTCCCCGATCATCCGGTCTTTTGCCTTTATGACCTTTGCATTAGCAGAAAACGTATTTTTATTCTGAATTTGTTCTTTCGATTCCTCAACAAGGCTTGTATTTGAACCGCCGGGCGACTGATTGGCCTTTCTGGAAATATGGCTTATTCGCACCCCTTCATCAGAAATTTCGGCCTGATGCGCTGTCCGTTCTTCAAAACCGGGAGTATTGATATTCGCAACATCATGTGCAGTAATATCATGACGGGTAATACTGATTTTCATGGCGGAACCGGATGCTGCAATGTTCATATAACCTGCCTTTTCCGGAGAAATGATTTATCTATAATTATACCGCGCGAAAAAAGGTCTGTCAATGATCATTTGAGACTGAAAAATTCAGGTCCGCCGAATATCCCCATATCGTTCCTGGAACCGTTATCATCACGAAATGCTTTTCCCCGCTTCCCTGCATCGATGCACGGTGAATATTTTGACAGGCTGTAGCGTGGAAATGCCCCTTTGCGACGGTATGTTCCAAGAGAATCTGCAAGCGTATCACCAATCGTTTTTGCCAGAGTTGTATCAGTTAATTTTGATTTGTCTGTCGGCGACTCAAGATCGTGCTCAACCGCTGCTGAATCCAAAGGAGAGCCGGCGAATACGGGGGCTGCAATAATATTATGAGCAAAATCGGTGGAATCTCCGTTTTTATTTTCTTTGTCAAGGATGCCGAGCTCTGGATTGCAATCGAGAAAATCACCGTCAGGATTACCGAAAACACAATTATATTCGAATGACATTTTTGATGCATTATCACCCCAGACGCCGTTATTTCTGTTATATACGATTATAGAATTGAAAACAGACGGATTTGCACTCTTGATACGTATGCCGCAGGTAAAATTATGCGCGACAACGCAATTAAATACCCGGATATTCCCCTTTTCCCGGCAGCTTATCCCGACGTTGTTATATTCCATCACGGAATTGCGGATAAGTGGCGAGCTGTTCTTTGCAACGACTCCATGAAAGGACCCTGCAATGTCGGTAAACGCAATTTCAGTCATTTCATTATAGGAATCATCAAAAACAATTCCGTACCACGAACATTTGGAATTGCTTTCATAAATAGGTGAAATTTTTATGCGATTATTCCTCCGTCCAACACAGGTAAACATTCCTTTGATCCTGATTGTAACGGTCTGGGAATCAAGGTGGTCTATCTGCTGAATCGAGGAATCATAAAAAAGCGGCTGGGAGATTAATATGCGTGTTCCCGGAGCAATTACGAGTTTTGCTTTTTTATTGACCTGAATATCTCCATTGATAATATACGGGCCGTCTTCAGGTGTCCAGCGGGTTGTTGCATCAATTATTCCGCTTACTCGCGTTTCCGCTTCAGGCACAGGAGCAAAAAGTGCCGCGCTGCACAATAAATATGCAATCAGCTTTTTTATCCGGTTCATAACATCGGTACCATATCCTGAAATCTGAACAGTAAATAATAGCGCTCAAGGAGCAAATGGTTTGCTGTAAAGGTATATGCTGCAAGTTTGTTCTCACTTTCTTCAGCCTCTTTATCTTTCCTGAATGCCAGGAGGCCGGTTTCTTTCAGCTCTTTAATTATCTCAAAGCACTGGTCCTGGAGACCTGCGCCGGCAACAACCGACCAGACTGTATCTCCGGACAACTCTGTTGATTTTTCCCCCGCCCCCTCCCGAGAACCTGTCGTTTCATATAACGCTCCAACAAGACGTTCCGCGGCATCGGAAAGTACCCCAACACTCTCAAATGATTTTCTGACAAGAAGCCTGAGAAAAGCACAATATCTCGCCATTTCAGTGGGATCAAGCTGGACAAGCGCACCGTCCGATATGTCAACCATTTTCTTTTCCTGCAGAAATTCCAGCATTTTCGACACGCGTTGATATGTCGATCCCAGTAAACAAATCAGCTTCATGCGTGCATGATCGAGATCAAGCCGGCAGCGGGTGTTGCCCTCAACAGACTCACCCTCGTGCATAAACAGATAATTCAGGCAGAGAATTATATTTGCTCCGAGATTGCTTCCGTACAGTCGTTGAAGACGGGAATTTGCTTTCCGAATCTTCATGCTGGTCATACGAATAATCGACATAAACCATGAAGGAACGCCGGCAATTTTTTTATACAGCGTATCAGCATCAATAACAATAACCGAGCTGTCTTCAATTGCCTTTACCGACGCACTCCTGGGCTTGCCGTCAATAAGCGCCATCTCACCAAGAACTGCCCCTTTTTCCAGAACCGCAAGCGCAACGCTCTTTCCGCAAATCATCCGGAAAACCTTCAACCTACCGGATTGTATTATGTATAGCTCCCGCGAGTGATCATTTTCATGAAACAGGATTGTACCGGCTTTGATATTTTTAGTCTTTGGCTGCATCATGCGCTGTGTGCTAATTAGTATATTGTTAATGATCGGTTATCATTATTCTACATAGTATAACCTGTCAAAATCAAGTTAAAAAGGGAGTACGGCATGCAAGCCAGAACAATTATTATCAGCGTTTCATGGGTACTGGCATTCCTGGTAATGTGCAGCAAGGAACCCTCTGTTACGCTTGACGTTGATTTCAGCACAAAAGAGCAGTGGAAATATAACGCCAGAATCCTGATAAACGGTTCTGTGTCCGCTAATGATACAAGCACCGGGTATTCCGGAATGGCACAATGTATTCTCCTCGGCAACAGCCATGCTGACAAACCGCAAAGGCTGGACATTACGATTCCATCAGTGCGCCTGACAGCCGATTTCATGGACAATGCCGAGAAAGAAAACCTCAAAAAGCAGATTGAACAATTGCGGCTGGAGGTTAACCTCGATGAAGGCACCACATCCATGCCGGACACATCGAATCTGCCGACACTCATTAATGGCGGATGGGGCCTGGATAAAAATCTCGCCAAGGTGTTGCCCGTGTTGCCGGACGCTGAAGTCTCACCGGGATTCAAGTGGGAGAGGAACAAGCAGGCATCAATTGCAACCTCGCATGGTGATGCTGTTACCCATTTATTCCAGGCATTTATTGTCGACAGCATTTACCGCAGCAGGGGAGATACAAAGGCCTCAATCAGTTGGGACCTCAGCTACAAAGTCGAACCGATCCAGGCAGATACTGCCGGTCTGCTCGACCAGCTTCCCCGGGGCGGCGAGGGAAAGGGTCATGCAATAATCAATACCAGTGAGAATATTATCGAACATGCTCGAATAGAATTTGAAGTCTCAAGCGATAATAATGCTGAGGTTAAAATCGGGTGGAAGGAACTCGTTGAGCTTTCTGTTGCCGGATAATGCCGGATCATTCATGAAACGCAAAGCACTATCAGCACAAAGATCGAGCGGCTCAGTTGTTGTTCCAGTTATCAGGGGGCTGATACTGTTTATTTACCTGGCATTCCATACCCGGGCCGCGGACCAAAAGGTAGCCATTCAAAAAGACACGGTATTTACCGACCATTTTTATATTCCCGAAAATACGACGTGTACGATAAAGCCCGGCGTAACGGTGTCATTTGACGCGTACCGAAAAATTATCGTAAAAGGGCTGCTAATCGCACAGGGCACGCCTGATAAGCCAATCCGTTTTACCTGCATAGACCGTCCGCGGGGTTCAACCGAAAGCCCGTGCTGGACAGGATTTGTAATTTACGGCAAAAAAGCGCATGCCCTGTTCCGTCACTGCCGCATTGAAGGCGCTTATAAAAACATAATATGGGAATCAAATCCCGTATTCGATTCGTGTGAATTTGCCGGCAATCATTATGCAGTGTACTGCATAAAAAATGCAGTGCCTCATATTAAACACTGCAAATTTTACCTGAATGTATATGGAGCTGTCTCCGACTTTGCCGCTCCCATGCTTCTGGATAATCTCATCACCGAGAATACGGTCGGCGTTTATCTGCAGCTCAGCGCAGAGCTGATCGCTGGAAAAAATATTATCGAAAAAAATGAAACCAATATCCGCACCGAACAATGCCTCGGCCCGACAAAAAAGCCCCTGTCACTGCAGTATCTCTGGAAGCTGATGCGGGAATTGTACTGACTCCTGATCCCTTTTCTTATCGTTGCCTTCTTCCCCGCTTTCCTCGCCTACTATGTCGCATCGCAACCGCGCACGGGCAAATGCGTTACCTTTCCATGCGCTGAATTTACAACCGTACGGTTTTCCGTCTCCGGACAAAAAAATACTTGACATTTATAATTTTTGCGGTTAAAATTGTAATTCTAAAAATTTCAATTTTTTCCACCCAGCACCCGGAGGAGGTACCATGTACGGAGCAAAAACCAGGTATTGTGCCACTGCTTTGACGGTTATTTCTCTTTTCATGTATTCCACTGCACAGGACTCGACCCGCACAAACCAGGGTATCTATGGTGCGGACATCAACCAGCTTGCATTCGACACCCATTCAGGCGTAATGTTTGCTGCAGTCGATGCTTCGCAGTCGCTTTTTTGCTCGGACGACACCGGTAAAACATGGTACCAGGGTTTCCCGTCAGACTCGCTATTATATGCAAAAAGCAGCGCTGCTGTAGGGTGGGGTGG
>WJKA01000424.1 GCA_014729375.1 Chitinivibrionales bacterium | reverse complement strand
GAATTTATTGCGGATGACAGAAATTATTTTAAATTGCAGTACGATCATGTACAATTTCAGCGAAAACATGAGGACTGAGATCAGGTAAGAGAGAATGAAAAGAAAACTCTGTGTATTTGCACTTCTCCTGTGGTTCTGTTTTGTCCATGCAGATGATCGGAATATTCATCGCAGGGCCGGAACAACCGTTTTTCCATTCCTGAACCTCGGCTACGATTCCCGGGCAATTGCCATGGGAGGGGCTTCGGTTGCCATGCCGAACGAAATATACGGCATGCTTTCGAATCCCTCGGCAATGGCATATATTGAAAAAAAGCAGATAATGGGCGGATATGAACCTGTTATGCTTGGTATTCGCGGCAATGCGCTTTCTTATGCCATGCCGGCCGGCAACATAGGCGTTATCGGCACGAACATGCTCCTTGTATTATACGGC
This sequence comes from Chitinivibrionales bacterium, assembly GCA_014729375.1. Classification (GTDB taxonomy): domain Bacteria; phylum Fibrobacterota; class Chitinivibrionia; order Chitinivibrionales; family WJKA01; genus WJKA01. The sequence goes on along the minus strand of WJKA01000424.1, from coordinate 7,283 downwards.
ACCGTTCAGGAGGTTGATGAAAACAAGAAGCCGACCGGAAATACATGGGAACCGTATTCATTTGCCGGGCAGGTTGGATGGTCCAGGTTGTTCCGGGATGATTTTTCAATTGGTGTAATTGCAAAAGGGATCTACGACCGGATCGGAAGCACCAGCGGTGAATATTATGCTGCCGACGGATATGCATTTGATATCGGCGTACAATACCGCCTGCTTAATTCACGTCTTATCCTTGGCTCGGTGATACAGAATCTTGGTTTTCTGCGGGAAGGCTATTCCGAACGAACAGATGATTTTTCTTTACCGTTTGCTGCAATAGTCGGCATTTCCTACAACCTGAAAAACATTCCTCCGCTTCGTCTTGCACTTGACGCGTCCCAGGCCTATGATGATTTTCTGAATTTTCATTTCGGCGGTGAGCTTGATATTTACAAAGAATATTTTTCCATCAGGGGCGGATTCAACGCCTCATCACGGGACATTGAAGAAAAGGCCGGAGAGCTGGTCGGGTCCGTGGATGAGGAATACATGAAAACAAACTGGTTGACCATAAGCCTGGGGATCGGTGTCAATGCCCCGATCAGCCTGTTTGATGTCGCGATCGATGCAGCATTCCAGGCACGAAACAACGGCTTGACTCCCGGGTTTTCTCTGTCGGGCATTCTCAGTTTTTAATCCGTCGGTTGACTGAATCATCCTTTTTACAAATTGCTTTTCTCCTTGCGGATAATTTCAGCAGTTATTCCGTCACCGAACCCCCGTATGAATGTACCGGGCGGGCTTGTTTGGGACAAGCTCCAGCCGGAATAACCAGCTCGCCCCGCTTGAACAGGTACCTTTTTTATTTTTTTCATACCACAGAATCCCATCCCCTATTTATATTACCATACAGGTATGCAACCGGATCTGAAAACAGAAAGCTCATCACCGGGACAGGAATTGCCGAAAGAAACAAAATACCATGTTCTTATCGTGGATGATGAGCTGAAAATATGTGAGCTTCTGAGCGCGGTACTCGAATCCAGCTACAGCGTAACAACCTGTTTCTGTACAAAAGATGCGTTGTCGCTTATCGACCGGAATACATTCGATTGCATTGTTACCGATCTCAAGCTTCCCGACGGGGACGGAATTGACATACTCAAGCATGCAAGAAAGAAAGACGACCACACCGAAATCATCATTATTACCGCATATGCCTCACTTGACACTGCCACACGTGCAATAAATCTCGGCGCATCATCATATCTCACAAAACCGATTTCGGTCAAAGAATTCAAATCACACGTAGAAAAGAGCATTGCTCAACGGGCCTTTTTCCTGAAAAGCAGAATGCTTATGGAGCAGTATTCCGGCCTTCCCTGTGCGGCAAAAGAACATATCGGACATATCACCGGCATATACGAGCTTTCGCAGAAGCTGATGTTCTCGCTGGACATTAAAACAATTATGAAAACGATCCTTCAGGAATTTCCTGTAAAACTTCATGCCTCAATCGGGATTATCGGAGTCTGCCTTGACAAGGAATCGGAAATCTATGTTATGACCGGCCGGGGAAATTCGGAAAACGGGCAACTTAAAAATATACTTCATGAATACTGGGAAACCATTTTCTCGACAGTCGATTCCGGGAAATTCAGCAAAGATTCAACTCCTCTTGTCTTTTTGCATGATGGCCACAACGAATTGCAGCCGGAAAACCCGGGGAAACCGGTTGTGGTTCCCATGATTGTCATGGGGTCAATGCTCGGATGTATGGCTGTTTTCCGTAACAAAGACGACAAATTCAGTTCTGAGGAACAGCAGTTTCTTCATGTGTTTTCCTCGCTGGTTGCGCCGCTTATTGACAATGCCTATACGCATCGCCGAGCAGTCTCACAGGCAGCGACCGACCCTCTGACCGGTATAGCTAATCACCGCACCTTTCACGAAATGCTTTCCCGCGAAATTGCCAGAACCAACCGGAATAAGGGATGTTTCTGCCTTGCAATGCTTGACATTGACGATTTCAAGAAGATAAACGACACCTACGGACACCTCACAGGAGATGCTGTTTTAAAAGATTTAAGTCGCCGGATTGAAGAAACAATACGTGAAGGCGATGTCGTGGCACGGTATGGGGGCGAGGAATTTGCCTTGATTCTCCCGCATTCGAATATGCCCGGCGCGCAAGCGCTTGCCCAGAGGATTATTACCTCAATTAATTCCGCACCGTATGTAAGCTATGACAACAGATTTTCGTACACGGTGAGTATTGGCCTTGCTCGCTATGACGGCACAGCTCCACAAGAAAAAGAAAGCCTCATCCAGACGGCTGATAACGCTCTATATGAATCGAAACGAAACGGAAAAAACAGGTTAACAGCGTACAATTAGATGTCTTCAACGAGCCGGCGAATTCCACTTTTTTCAAACTGCACAATAATCCTGCTGGTAGCACCGGTGTCCTTGCCGACTATTTTTCCGGTTTCTTCAAATTGGGGATGATAAATGGTTTCACCGATTAAAAAATGATCTTTCGGGGAGTAAGAACGATTTTCAGTCTTTTCTTCGGATTCTTCTTCGTTTCCATTTTTTGGGGCTTCGATCAAATCTTTGCCGTAATAGCAGAATGTTTTCATGCATTTGGAACAACAATACTCGAATGTTGAATCTTTATCGATTGTTCTGCCATTCTCTGCAATACTTCGTTCCAATTGGGCAGGATACACTCTTTTACAGAACCTGCAAAGCATATCAATCTGTTCGCCGGGTGTATAATTTGTTGCCATAAAACAGCCACCTTTCCATTATTTCAGTCGCATCCTGCAAAATGTTGTGTTTTCTGGCACATCTGCACACTGCTCAGTTTGCCATAGCATTATGCAGTGAGAGACATCTTGGTCACAACAGGCATTCGTGCCACCCTGTCAACCAATATCAATAACTTCACAGATACCTGCAAAGTTACTGATATTCTATAAATTAAGTCGTGGAGTGAATTAAAAGCAATTTGCAGGCCACTTTGGCGTCTTCAAAACGCAAATCAGTCAGAGAATTTATTTTACCTTTGCATATTGATTATTTTTGTGTGTCTGTATTCCCCAGATTAAGACCGGAGAGACATAAAATTGAGAATTATATTCTTAGGCTCAGCAGATTTTGGTATTCCCGCGCTGAGCGCAATACGCGATGCGGGGCATGAGATCGCCGGGATTGTGACCACACCTCCGAAACCGAAGGGCCGCGGTCTGTTTCCGGCGAAATCCCCGGTTTCCCGGTATGCTGAGCAAAACGGCATATCTCCAGTCCTTGCGCCCGAGCATCTGAATTCAGAGAAGGTGACACACGATCTTGCATCTCTGCAAGCTGATTTGTTTCTGGTTGTTGCTTTTCGCATATTGCCGCCGGCGATTTTTTCCCTTCCCCGTCTTGGTACGTTCAATATTCATGCATCGCTTCTTCCCCGGTACAGGGGTGCGGCACCGATCCAGCGGGCGATCCAGGCCGGAGAAAAAGAAACCGGCATTACTATTTTCAGAATAGATGCAGGCATTGATACGGGTACCATTATTAATCGCAGAAAAACATCGATAGGTCCCACTGAAACCACACCGGAACTCTACGGGCGGCTTCAGATGCTGGGGGCTGAAGCAATTGTGGAATCTCTGAAGCACATTGAAAGGGGCAGTGTAGCCTATCAAAAGCAGGACCCTGCTCAGGTATGCCCTGCGCCAAGGCTGAAAAAAAACGAAGCACATATCAACTGGAACAGCCCGGCACACAGAATATTCAATACAATCAGAGCATTCAAGCCGTTTCCCGGTACACATACCTTTTATAAAAGTAAAAAACTCAACATTGAATGGGCCATGCCGAACTATGCAACAAGTAATCATGCCCCCGGGACTGTCTGTGCACTATCCGGCAAAGGTTTTTCAGTTCAGTGCAGGGAGAGCACACTCGACATCCTTGAAGTAAAGCCTGAAGGTCGCAAAAAAATGAGTGCGCATGCATTTTTACAAGGCAGAAGTCTTGCTGAAGGATATTTGTTGCAATGAAACCGCGAAGAATTGTGTATTCCATTCTCGAAGAATTTTCGAAATTTCAGGGGAACCTCGATTTTATCATAGCCGACCACATGAAAAATGTCGCAGATCATCGCGACCGGCGATTTATCTATGAATTAATCCTTGGAATTTTCCGTCACAGAAGCTCTCTTGATTACACCATTTTCCACTTTATGGAGTCTGAGGCGCTTAGAAATAATATTGACTTGATCAATATTCTTCGGATTGGCGCATACCAGATATATCACATGGACAGAGTACCCGACCATGCGGCGGTTAATGAATCGGTCAAGCTTTCCAAATGTTTTCCGTCCACGCGCAAATTTTCGGGTCTGGTAAATGCCCTGCTGCGGAACCTTATCGGGGCCCGTAAATCCCCGCCGCTCCCCGACCAGGGGGACCTTCCCGGAAGACTTGCCGTTGAATATTCCCAGCCGTTGTGGATTGTCCAGCGATGGCTTTCCCGTTATGGACTTCAGAGAACAAAAAAGCTTTGCGTCTTTTTTAATGAAAAACCCGCGGTATTTCTTCGCAGGAAAATCAGGGGACTTTCAAAAGTACAATTCGAGCAGGAAATACGCGGTTTTGCGACACCAGCACCCGGATACAGGAACCTGTATTATAAAATTAACAAAGGTAAATCCGTGCAGGACATCAGTCTTGTCGCGGAAGGACAGGGGATTATTCAATCACCCTCTTCAGGATGGGTTGTTGCCGTTCTGGATATACAAAAGGGAGACCATGTTTTAGACCTGTGCGCGGCCCCCGGAGGAAAAGCATCACTTATTGCAGAGCTTGCCGAAAACAGCGGCAGTGTCTGTGCGTGCGATATAAACCCATTCAGACTTCGTTCGGTCATGGAGATCAAAAACCGCATGAAACTTCCCGGGCTTTTTTCCCTTTGTTGCGACGGCTGCGAAATACCGGTCACGGGATACTTTGATAAAGTCCTTATTGACGCCCCCTGCTCCGGAACTGGTGTATTGCATCGTCATCCGGATGCCCGCTGGAGAAAAACAGCCGGGTCGCCGGCTGAAATGGCCGCAATCCAAACCGCGCTGCTCGAATCCGCAGCCGCTATGGTCCCGGAAAACGGCACGCTTGTGTATTCCACCTGCTCACTCGAACCGGAAGAGAATGAAAAGGTTGTCGAAAATTTCCTTCAGAAAAACCCGGACTACATGCTTGACTCATGCCCTCCGGCAATACCGGGCACATTTACAGACCTTGACGGATACCTGCGGATTCTTCCCTGTGAACATACCATTGACGGCATGTTTGCGGCACGGATCGTGCGAAAAAAAATAACACCTGCCCGCCCGGGAAAATGCAGCAATGATTGACAGCATAGTGCGGTTCAGTACGCTTGCTCCGGGGCCGCCAATACTTCAAAAAGCTTTCCGGATTGCCTGCAGGAGACCCATGAATTTTTTTGTGGCACGAATTTTGCGAAATATATATAATATGCAAAACAGAGAAAGCCCGCGCAGGCCGGTCGGTCCGGTCATTACCCAAAAAACCGGAATCCATCCTGTTACCGGAAGGAATGCAACTGAATGCCAGGTGCCTGCCCGGATTTGTTTTGGGGGGTGGGCTTTTTTCCCGGAATGAGTGGGGAAATCATGCATAAAGATTTGGACAGGTTCAAAAACAAATGAATTTTATTTTCGGTGCGCTATTTCGTGAATATTATTTTACAAGACAGTTGAATTGCATACAACCATTTCCTGTTTCTGGATAAGTAACAGTCTATGCCTCAAATAAAAGTCTGGCCCGGTCGTCCTTTCCCCCTTGGCGCGGTCTGGGACGGCCATGGAACTAACTTTTCACTATTTTCGGAACATGCAACAGGGGTCAAGCTCCTTTTATTTGATGACATCGGGAGCGGTTCACCCAGTCACACAATTCCGATTAAGGAACAGACAGCATTCATATGGCACTGCTATATACCGGGCATAAAACCCTCACAGTTGTATGCATACCGTGTCGACGGCCCCTATGATCCTGCACAGGGGCACCGGTTTAACCCGCATAAGGTGCTTCTTGATCCGTATGCAAAAGCAATCAGCGGCTCGTATAAATGGAACGATGCATTGCTGGGGTATGCTCCAGGTTCCGGAGACAAAGACCTGTCGTTCGATACGACTGATTCCGGCCCGTTTGTTCCACGATGTGTGGTGACAGATCCCTGGTTTGACTGGGAAGGCGACCGTCCGCTGCGGCGCCCCTGGAACGAAACGGTAATTTATGAAACGCATGTAAAAGGTATTTCGATCCGCCATCCTGCAATTGATCCTGAGATTGCCGGCACGTATGAGGCGCTTGCGCAGCCCGCAATCCTCGAGCATTTCGAAAAACTCGGCATTACCGCGGTCGAGCTTCTACCGATCCATCAGCACGTTATTGACGGTGGTTTGCGTGAGCGGGGCCTGACCAATTACTGGGGGTATAATTCCATCGGTTTTTTTGCACCCGACTGCAGATATGCATCATCGGGAATCCGGGGCGAGCAGGTATCTGAATTCAAGCATATGGTCAAGATGCTTCACCGTGCAGGTATCGAGGTTATCCTTGACGTTGTGTATAACCATACCGCTGAAGGAAACCATCTTGGCCCGACCCTCTGTTTTCGCGGCATCGACAATGCATCGTACTATTTCCTTGATCCCTCGGATCCGCGATACTATCTTGACTTTTCCGGTTGCGGTACAAGTTTCCGGATGTCGCATCCTCATGTAAATCAACTGATAATGGACAGCTTGCGGTACTGGATCGAAGAAATGCATGTTGACGGGTTCAGGTTCGATCTTGCATCGACACTGGCCCGGGAGTTTTTCGAAGTCGATAAGCTTTCGACCTTTTTCGATATCATACAGCAGGACCCGATTATCTCGCAGGCAAAGCTTATTGCCGAACCGTGGGACCTTGGCGACGGCGGCTATCAGGTCGGGAATTTTCCGCCACTCTGGACGGAATGGAACGGCAAGTACCGGGATTCTATACGACGTTTCTGGAAAGGCATGCCCGACCAGATTTCGGAACTCGGATACCGGTTGGCCGGATCAAGCGATTTGTATCAAAGCGACGGGCGCAAACCGGTAGCAAGCATTAATTTTATTACGTGTCATGATGGATTCACGCTCAATGATCTGGTCTCGTACAACAGAAAGCACAACGAAAGCAATAAGGAAAACAACCGTGACGGCATGGATGAAAACCTGAGCTGGAATTGCG
>WJKA01000423.1 GCA_014729375.1 Chitinivibrionales bacterium | reverse complement strand
TGCAATAACAACAGTAAATGTACTATCGGAAAAAATAAGCGGCCGGCCGCATGCATGAGCAGGCGGGTATAATCCGGTATGTGCTCCAAACAGCAATACGAGTATCAGGAAAAAATGGCAAGCTGCTCTCCGGCAGGTCCTTGTTTCAATAGGTACCGCCTTGAAAAGATTGCTGGGCTATGCTTTCTGGCGCTGTTTTTCGAGAATTTCTTTGCCTTTAACCGAATATTTGGCAACAGGAACCTCTTTCAGGCGCTCAGCAGGAATCAGTTCGCCGGTAACTTTGCAGATACCATAGGTGCCTTCTTCGATTCGTTCAAGCGCTTCTTCAATTTGCTCGAGATATTTCTGCTGCCGTTCGGCCAGGCCCATGGAAAATTCCCGTTCATACGACAGCGATGCAACATCGCCAAGATGATAGCTGTAGCGGGAATTTTCTCCTGACTGGTCGCTGATTGAGGTTTTAAGATTGCTCTGTGAAAGCTCTCCAACCTCATCCAGAACCCTCTGTTTTTCGGAAAGGAGCTTTTTTTTGAACTGTTCCAGCTCTTTTTTGGTATATTTTTTTTTCACGGTTCCCTCCTTGTCGGAGTCCTGATTTCAGCGAATCGTGTAAAATAGATAATGCGCTTACTGCATACAATTTTTTGAGATTCCTTTGTCTGAATGCATCCGGAGACCCCGGCCTCACCGGGAATTGTTTAATAATATTTTTGCGTGAACTATTTTTCTGTATCGAATTACAAGTACGAAGAGCAGAGTGCCCTTATTATTACAAATTTCTGGTTAAACAATTTCAAAGGCTTGCAAAGATATGACACGCGTTGAGGATGCCCGCAGGGGAACTGTTACCGAGGAAATGAATTTAATTGCACACAAGGAAAAGCTTGAGCCTGAATTTGTCCGGTCTGCGGTTGCCGACGGTTCTTTGTCGGTGGTTCGCAATACGCAACGGTCAGTTGGGCCCCTGGCACTGGGGAACCGGATGCGCATAAAAGTAAACGCCAATATCGGCAGTTCTTCATCGATGGCACGCGTTGATGAAGAAATGGAAAAGATGCGGATTGCGGTCAGGCACGGTGCGGATGCGGTAATGGACCTTTCTACCGGTGGAGATATTGTTACGATCCGCAAGGCCCTGCTTTCTGAGTGTCCGGTTGCTATCGGGACTGTTCCGTTTTACGAGATGGCATTTGTTGCTGCGGAGAAAGGACGGTCGGTGCTGGAGCTTACGCCTGATGAGATGTTTGATGTTATTGAGAGTCATTGCGAACAGGGCGTTGATTTTCTGACACTTCATTGCGGCGTTACGTTGCAGACAGTCGGTCGGTTCAAAGAATCGAACCGTCTTGCCGGTGCGGCCAGCAGAGGGGGGACGATCATGATGGAATGGATTCACCGGAACAACAGGGAGAATCCCCTGTATGAACAGTTTGACCGCCTCTGTGACATTCTTGCCCGGTATGATGTTGCGGCGAGTCTTGGTGACGGGCTTCGTCCGGCCGCGCTCAAGGATGCCACGGACCGTCCGCAAGTGGAGGAGTTGATCGTTCTGGGTGAGCTGGTAAAACGCGCCCGGGAAAAAGGCGTGACCGTGTTTGTTGAAGGACCGGGGCATGTACCGCTCAATCAGGTTGCCGCCAATATGCAGATTGAGAAAAGCATTTGCGATAATGCCCCGTTTTATGTACTCGGCCCGCTGGTTACCGATGTTTCCCCCGGTTATGATCATATCTCTGCAGCTATCGGCGGTGCAGTGGCGGGTATGGCCGGCGCCGACTTTCTCTGCTATGTTACTCCCGCAGAACACCTGAGACTGCCATCTGCAGAGGATGTAAAGGAAGGAGTAATTGCTTCACGGATCGCCGCGCACGCAGCAGATGTTGCCCGGGGAATACCCGGCGCAATCGAATGGGACAATGAATTGTCCCGGGCAAAAATGGACCTCGACTGGGAGCGTTTTATATCATTGTGTATTGATCCGGACAAAGCGAGGAAATACCGGGAGTCACTTCCTGCAACCGACAATGAGTTGTGCAGCATGTGCGGTGAATTTTGTGCTATCAGGCGAACAAAGTCAGTCAAGAGTTAATCGTATGCCGTCATTCCGTCTCTCGTTCCCCGTAGATATTCAGGAAAAAGACAGGACAATCGGTATTTGTTACAGCGCAGGCATGGAGGGGTGCTGGGAAGCGGAGCAGGACGGTCGTGTCATAATGCACTGCTATTTCAGCGATATAGTGCCGTGCGAGGCGGCAAAATGCCATATCGGCTCGGTTGTCGAACCGGATTGCATTGCTGTCGAGCATGTTGACAATAGAGACTGGAACGCGCGGTGGCGGGATTCAATCCGGCCGGTTAACATTGCCCCGTCGATCTGGGTCTCCCCGGAATGGAGAGCACCGGAGTTGTTACCGGGTGAGCACTGGATTAAAATAGAACCCGCGATGGCATTCGGCACGGGACATCACGAGACAACGCAACTGGTGGCTTCCGTGCTCCGGCAGCGCAAAGAGATGGTCCGGAACAGCATGCTGTGCGATATCGGTGCCGGGACCGGAATACTCTGTTTTATCGCCGATTGCCTCGGTGCAAAAAAATGTCTCGGTATTGAAATCGATAACGCAATCCGTGAAAATATGGCTGAAAACCGCAGGCTGAACAGTACCGGACCATGCATAAATTTCATTGTCGGGTCAATCGACTCGATTAACAATAAAGCGGCGTTTGATTGCATTGTAATGAACATGCTGCGCTCACAGTCTGGACCGCTTCTCGAAACGGTGCACTCGCTTTGTACCGGAACGGCATTATTTGTCTGGTCGGGCCTTCTTGTGGTGGAAAAGAAAGCCGCTGTCTCCGAAGCCGGAAAAGCCGGATTTACATTAAATGCCGAACATGAACTGGATGAATGGTGGTGCGGTGAATTTTCTGTTTCCAATTAACAGGGAGTGGTATTACTCTTTGCCAGGAAGACGGCTGTTGCTGGCGATTCGGTCTGGTTCATATCGGTTATACTGCTTAGAAACGCATAATAAAAGATTCGGCTTGCCACATCGCAAATACGGAGGTGTTTCCATGGAGCTGTTTTCATTCCTGTTGAGGCGCGAAGATTACGAATACCAGGCATGTTCAACCACTATTCTGCAGTTCACCTGAACCACGGAGGAACGCTGCAATGGGTGTTGCGAAAAAGAAAGCAAAAATCGTGGCCACGCTCGGTCCGGCGTCCCGTTCGAAAAAGATGATCGAGCAATTGCTCAGGCGGGGAGTTGATGTATTCAGAATTAATTTCTCGCACGGATCTCACATTGACCACGAGCTGACATTAAGGAACATTACATCAGTGGCCTCACGGATGA
>WJKA01000422.1 GCA_014729375.1 Chitinivibrionales bacterium | reverse complement strand
TATCTATACACCGCCGCCAGCCGAAGAGCTGCGAGGGTACGACATGTCGCATCCGCCGCAGCCGGAGCCGACAGCATACGAACCGCCGTCACCTGAACCGCCAGTATCGCGACCTTCGGCCCCGCCGCCGCAGGAGCAGCCGTCTTTTAACCAGCCAATGCCGCCGCCACAGCAGGAGCAGCCACAGTTTGAGCAACCCGCTCCTCCGCCCTCGCAGGAGCCTCAGGCTTTCGAGCCCCCTGCACCCTCGCCGCCGCCGGAGGAACAACAACCGGCTGCCTTTGAACCTCAGACCCAACACAAGCCTGAACCTCAGCCATTTGAGCCTGAAGAGCAACAGGCCCCTTCACAACCCGAAAAGTTTGCCGCTCCTCCCAAACGTATCGATCGATGGGCTGAAGAAGAGGAAGAAGAACCGGGAAAGGGAGCCAAACGTTCAATTGTGCCGGTAATAATCATCATTCTTGCTATTGCAGCACTTGGTGCAGCAGGATATTTCTTCGGTCCGAAGCTTCTGAAAATGGTACGGCCACCACAGCCTGAGTCTGAGACCCCGGCTGTGGCTGAGGCACCGGAAGTTCCGCAGCTCCCTGTAGAAGCACCTCTTGAGGATTCGGCCACAGAAGCGACAGTGCCTGAAGAAAAAGAAACGATTGAAGAAAAGGCTCCAGCGCCACCGAAAAAAACGGTGCGAAGGCCGGCTCGGAGACAAAGACAGGCCTCGCGGACACCTGCACGAAAGCCTGCACCAAAACCGTCACCCGCAAAAACAGCTACGCCAAAGGTCAACCGGCTTACGATAACCTCGGTTCCCTCAGGCGCTGAAATCAGTATTGATGAGAAAACAAAAGGAACCACCCCGTACCGGTGGGAAAAACCTGATGTATATGGAACAATCAAAGTAACAGCCGAAAAAGAGGGATATGTCAGCAAAACTGATTTCGTCCAGTATGAAGGCGGGATAAAGCAACATACGATCCGGCTGGAAAAGAAACCTGCACCGGTTGCGGCAAAACCGTCCGCACCCGCACGCAAACCTGCACCCGCTCCTGAACAAAAACCGTCAAAACCATCACCATCGCCGTCGGCATCTTCATCGGCGCCGTCCAAACCCGAACCCGAGCCGTCAAAACCCGCGGCAGGAGCAGCCGGCGGAGAACCGGCAACAATATTTATTTCTTCACTGCCTCCTATCGCCGATGTGTACATGGATGGGAAGTATCTCGGTAAAACAAACCGGGACAAGCTGAAGGTGCTTTCCGGCACCCATACAATGAAGTTTACAAAGGGAGGCAAAGAAATCATCAAAAAAATGACATTTCAGCCGGGGAGTAATCCATCACGACTTATTCGAATACCATAACCCTTTGGTGAAGTGCCGTATCATTGAAGATTAAATTGACAGAGAAAGATTTTAAAAATATCGCGCCGCGCACCAGAACTGATTCAAAGCGGAATCTATCAGTGATATGGTGCATCCTTCTTATTGTCCCGACAACGGTGACATGGCATTTCTGCCGCAATATCCATCGGGAAAACATCTCTCCTGTTTCGACAATCGCTCCCGAAACCGTTACACAGGACGCCGCTGAACCAGAGCAGCGTTTTATTAACCACACAGTCAAAACAGGAGAAACGTTCGGAAATATTGTGGCATCCCACGGCATAGCCGACAAGGACGCGCTGACCTGGTATCGCCACCTGCTGTCCCTGGGGCTTTCGGCGATCTACCCGGGCGACTCGCTTGTTTTTGCAATCAACCCGGACAGCAGTATCGAAAAAATTTCACTGCTCAACAGACTCCAGTGCTGGTATCATATGACAATCGACGATATCCGCATAAAGGCCGAAAAAAAACCGGTGGCGACCTCGAAGCATGTCTGCATAGCCCGCGGGACACTTGTAACAAGTCTCTCCGAAGCAATGTATGATATCGGCGTCGGTGATGCCCTGACTGCAAAGCTGACGGATATTTTTGCCTGGGACATCAATTTTTTTATCGACCCCCAGAAGGGAGACAGCTTTGAAGTTATCTTTGAAAAGAAATACGCGGATGGACGATATATCGGGTATGGCAATATCATTGCTGCAAAATACATAAACAAGGGGAAGGTGTTTTACGCTCTTGCAATGAAGGATGGTGAAAACAATCTTAATTATTTTGATCGCAAGGGCCAATCCGTCCAGAAACAATTCCTCAAGGCCCCGCTCAGATACAGAAGAATTTCTTCCGGATACTCCTATAATCGAAAGCATCCTGTACTCGGCATTGTGCGACCTCATCTGGGTATCGACTATGCCGCACCAACCGGCACGCCGGTATATGCAGCGGCTGACGGCATTGTGTCTTTTGCCGGAAAAAAAGGGGGATACGGCAACCATATCAGAATCCGCCACGGGGCCTCATACGAAACATATTACGGACATCTCCACTCTTTCGCAAAAGGTATCCGTCGAGGCACACGGGTAAAACAGGGGCAGTATATCGGCACTGTTGGAAGCACCGGGCTTTCCACCGGCCCTCACCTTGATTACCGCATGAAAACAGGGCCCCGATTTGTAAACCCTCTGACCATATCGGTTCCCCCCAAAGACGGGGTTGCCCGGAAAGACCGGCAACGGTTTGTACAACTCAGACGGAAATATCTTTCGCTGTTGAAATACCGATGTCCCGGCAGAAACGGCTGTTTCGTCGTTTCAATATTTACAAACGAGCGTCACGCGGAACACGAAACAAAAATATTTGTACGGGAAGCCTCTTCAAATGGTAGTAAATCAAATTCTTGAACAAATACAGAATGAAATCATCGACTCCGGAAAAGATATCCGCTATAAGCCGCAGGCATATGCTTTTGTGCTGAACGGACTGGAGTTTTTCATAGCTAAGTTGAGCGAGAAAAGACATGTAACGGGCCAGGAGCTGTCAATGGGGCTTGCTGATTTTGCTGCACGGCAATACGGTCCTCTTGCGCTCACCGTCCTCAATAACTGGGGAATATACACAACGCAGGATTTTGGGTATATTGTATACAATCTCATTAATATCAGCCTGCTTTCAAAACGCCCGCAAGATTCTGTTGATGATTTTGAGAATGTATTTAATCTTAAAGAATTTTTTGATACCCGGGAGTGCTTTCCTGTTGATAAAGAGTTCATTCGCACATTGAGAGGCGCCTGACCTTGATATTTGAGCAAGAATAATTTATCTTATCTCCCGTTTGCAGTAAAAAAAAATGGCGCTTTAGCTCAGTCGGTAGAGCAGGGGACTGAAAATCCCCGTGTCCGCAGTTCGATTCTGCGAGGCGCCATTTACAATAGACGGGCTTGGCGAGATATCTTCTCACAAGCCCTTTTCTATAATAATCAGGCAGAGAATACCGCACAAAAAGGCCACGGAAATGACCATGCTGTGCACCAGCGGAGTGGAAACGTGCCTTTTCACCCGGTCACAAGCACCGAAACATACACACTCAGCGGATACTTTTCCCACAGCATAAAAAAGTTGCTCAGTTCCCAGGCCTGGAGTATGCCGGCTTTTAATGAAAAATTGTGAAATGCGGATACGCAGAATCCTGTTGTTACACCTGCATTCCGCTCCCGGTTAAAAGCATCAACGCCGGTAATTTTATAGGCTTCAAAAAGAAAAATCATGCCGGCAAACATCCCGAACGCCATGTTATCTACCTTGAAAAACGGCCCCATGGAATTGTCCATAACAAGGCCGTGACCGAACTCTTTATAGTCAACCCGGTGCCGTGTATCATATGCATAGCCGAGTTGAATAAAGTATTGCAGGGGAGCCTTCTGAAACGAATCTTTCTGGACAACGCCGGCCATGAAAAGATTATTTGCCGCCTGAGCGTAGTATATGCCGAACTGTGGGCGTTGGCTGCTTTTTATTCCTGCATGAGCACCAAACAACTGCGCAGATAATACAATACAGGGAACGACACGGAATTTGAGCGCGCGATTTCTGATAATTAAAGCGATATTCCCGTACACGACAAAAGACCTGTTTTTCTTGTACCATGATACAGACTGGCGCACAGCCTCGAAAAAAATTAATTATCACCAGTACCGTACTTGCTCTCAACCCTCCGTCTGTGCTGAATGACCCATTGTACAACCCCTGGATACAATATATTACCGGCAAGGTTGCACGGGTCGTACCGAAGCATGGGCCGGGAAACAGGCACTGTTACAAGCTTCCGCTAATAGAACTTTGCGACCGTGCTCCCTTTATGTGAAGATTTTTCCTCCATTGCAGAATCAGTCGTCTCGGCAATTTCAAAAAGCCTGTTCAGATAGATATCAAAAAACAACTGCCGGATTGATCCCCCGGCAACAAGCACAAGTTCCTTCCCCGACTCCTGCACCTTTTTGCAGGAATCGACAAGTTTACTAATGCCAACGGTGTCGATGAAATTCGTTTTTGTAAAATCCACCACAATTTTTTGAAACGAGCTTTTTCCAAACGCCGCAATCATATCTGCCATTTGCACCGACCCGGCATTGGATATTTTGCCGATAAAATGGAGCGCTTTAGCGTCTCCCTTTTCAGACATTGCCAGTTCCATATCCCCCCTTTTATAAAGACGGCAGCATAATCAGCAACTGTTAAAAATTGACTTCAGTCAATTTTGCGGAGTACCGGAGTATTGAAATGGCAAAGAGGTGCTTTTTTAACCATTATTATATCATGCACTTACAATAAACCTCCATCGCGCCAATGATCCATGACTCCGCTTAGAAAAGACTCTTCCCAACAGGTATTAATTATATCGCAAATCGGCATTGATGTCAATTTCATTCCGGAGCAAGCATACAGTGATACTGCAGACATGCCATTTCAACCTGAACCCCGCTGGTGAATACGGCGCTGCGACCATAATCTGCTGAGCGTTCCGGCGCTTCAGGCGCCTTGAACATATCACCGTGCAGATATGCCCTGCGCCGCCTTTACGGTATATCATCTCAACATCTTGCAGCCCCGCAACCACCCCGACTGCGAAATTTTGGTTCAAAAAACACATCACCCAGCCCCCCTCTTGCCTTCGCAATTATATCTTATTGTATATTAACATCTTAGAATAAAGGTATCGCCGGCTGCAGATTTGCATTACAGTCAAGATAAAGCTATTTTTCAAAAAGGTTCTGCCGGGTGTTATGGTGAAACTATTAACTAAAACCATAAGGGAGTGATTTTATGGCACGCATAAGCAAGAATCAACTTGTCAAATTGCAGAAAAAGTATAAAACCGACCAGGCAATCGGGAAACTGTATGGCATTTCCCGCCAGGCAGTCCATCAACTCAGGCTTAAATACGGCATAACCCCGGTCGCTGAAAAGCATAAAGAACGCGACGCAGAAATCGTGAAACTCTATAAAAACAATGTTCCAGGCACTAAAATTGCCCGGAAATACAAACTCTCAATTTCGCAAACCTACCGGATTATAAACAATGCTGGTGCTTTGCGCAAAAAAAACGGCAAAAAAAGCGGAAGAAAGTAACTTTTCTCGAATACAAATATCAACTGCACAGGGAGAGCTGACAGGCACTTATACCAGAAATCGGTAGGGCCTTCCAATAAATATCTGTTTGCGTTCGATTGATATCATGCCTCGTTGCAGCACATATCCTTTTCATATTGTAGCTATATCTTTTTGCTTACATGCAAGCTCCAAAGCTCTGGGCATTGCAGGAAAGCTAATCAGCGTATTGCTGGCCGTACATGCCGGCTTCTGGCTTGGCATCCTTTCAAGAAAAACCCTCCATCGTGTTGATGAATTTTATTATAACAGCCACCGGGGATATCACACCGAACCGTATAATCTGAAAGGTCTTTTCGAGTGGGAAAAAGCGTGCATCACCGGATTTTTCGGTACAGCAAAAAATCTGCTGGTAGCCGGGGCCGGTGGCGGCAGAGAAGCCGTTGCACTGCTGAAATCCGGATATACTGTTGACGGATTCGAATGCCATCCGGAACTGACACAATTCGCCAATTCCCTCCTGAAAAAAAAAGGATACCCGCCCACCATTGCGCTTTCGGAACGGGATAAATGCCCGTACAGCGGAAGACGCTATGACGGCATAATCATAGGGTGGGGAGTGTACATGCTAATTCAGGGGCGTGCAAACCGGACAGCCTTTCTCAAACAGCTTCGGAGCTGCCTCAAGGATAACTCTCCGATACTGCTCTCTTTTCTTTTCCGGACAAAGGATGCCTTGCATTTTGCAGTTGCAAAAAACACTGCAAACACACTGAGGTTTATCCTTTGCAACGAGCCGGTCGAATACGGAGATTACCTTCATGCAAATTTTGTCCATTATTCCTCCGAACATGAGATAAGAAATGAGCTTCGTGACGGCGGGTTTACCTGTGCCCATTTCTCCGGGGGGCCTTATGGATATGCGGTGGGGATTTCAGCATGATGTCCGGAACCGCTGCCAGCATAATTATTCCGGTATACAATATGGCCGACACCCTCGACAAGGCGATATACAGTGCATTACGGCAAACCCTCAAATCAATTGAGGTGATTATTGTTAACGACGGCTCCACTGATTCGAGTGCGGATTGTGCGGCGCGCTTTCTGAAAGGGGGCGCAGAATATGACAGAAGAATTCATTATGCAATGATACGCCATCAGGGAAAACTTGCAGCCTGTAATCGGGGAATTGAAATTGCTCAGGGGGAATTCGTTACAATTCTCGATGCCGACGACACGCTTCCGGACACAAGCGTGCAAACACGGGCCCACGTGCTGCGAAATAATCCTGCAGCCGTTGCAGTGTTTGGTGATGCACAGTATATGGATGCCTGCGGGAATCCATACCGCATACGCCGTTCAAGGCCGACAAGCAGCATACAGGACCTTCTCTCACAGCTGCGGGCACCTGTCGTGGGACCTTCACTGATGTTCCGGAAATCCTCGCTTGAGAAAACAGTTCCCTTTGACACCTCATTTGCACGGTCTGCCGACAAGCATATTGCATGCGAGCTGCTGCGAGCAGGAAAAATTTTGTATACCATCGAGATCGTATATAATTACAGAACCCGTCGGCGACCTGGAACAGTTACCTCCCGCATCAGGCAATGGTACGATTTATGCAGAATTATAGCACGATATTGCTCATTTCCCGAGAATGTCACCCTGACCGTCCGCCAGACATTCTTTCATTTGGCAAAACTTATCTATGAATGTTTCTTCTGGAAAAAATAAATGCACACAGCCAACAAGCCCGGACATATCTGGAAATTAAAACAAGTACTCCACGCGGCAGTGCTTGATGAACTCGAGAAGGATTTTGTCACGGCACATATCCGGTATATGCCGGTCAAGGGTTCGTATCTTATCTGCACCGGACTGGCGGAAAAAATGCAGCGACGGACCATGAATGATATTGACATTCTGGTGTTGCCCGATGATTTTGAAAAAGCCGCCAACTACTTCCGCACATTGGATAAAACAGAACCGCGGCAACAGGAATCATGGCCTTTTGCAGATGCATTTTATTACAGAATCGGTGATCAGAAAATCATGATCGAGCTCCATTGCATGATCAATTTTCCCGACCGCTTCCTGCTCCCACCGGAATTGCTGATGAAACGGGGAATTCATACCGGCGGCATGCGGGTGCATCCCTGTCCTGAAGACGCGTTGCTGATAACAATCTGCCATATGTTGGTACATGCATATTATATTCCAGATAACGCGGTATACTCCGAGATGAAGCTTATAATAGAACAGGGAGATTTTTCCTGGAATCGATTCTGGCACCGCAGCAAAAGTACCGGTATCGCGCCTTATATTTATTATGTGCTGAAATTATGCAACAGAAGAACCGGCATTCCGGTTGAATTTTCTTCGCAATATTTGTATGCGGATTTATTGCTCAATCTTCCCGATGTCCGAAGAATCGGGAAAGCGGTCCACGGTGTGCGGTATGTATTCATCGGGCTAGCATTTTCGCGGAATCCCCTCAGGGTTATCATGCGAAAAACAACAAAAATTTTTGGCTCACGATTCGCACCGGGAAATAAAAGCTGATCGGACCTATGCCGATGCAACGCCTTCCTTGCAATTCGAACAGTTTGCACACAGCGGGACTGTCGTCCCGACAAAAGCTTCACTTCCCGGGCCCAGAGGAACCGGATCAGTGCACTCGGCCTGCAAGGTTTCCGAAGACATCAATGCAACAAAAACCTGTGGCTTTTCATAGGGTAATTTTGCTTTTCCCATAACATTCTCCCAACGGTAAAATTGCATCTGTTGCTTTCACCAGGCAGGAACGAATCGCCCCGGCCTTCGGAACCGTGCCCGCTACTTTAATAAAGATATAATTAATCAAATGAATTATCAACCTTCTGAAACGGTTTTCTCGTATTGCCGGCTCTCCGATTATTTGTTCGAGAAGAATTGTATGCCTCCTGCAGGTGTTGTCGCCGATAAATTCTGCATTCGTATCGTTCATATCCACCAGCCGGTGCACTACAAGAACTCCGTCTGCAACATACACATAACATCGTCCTTTTGTCAACGGCGACGAACAGGGAATACAGGTGACTTTCTGTCCATGCTCAATAAGCGGCGACATTGATCCCCCGCGCACGACAAATTCCTTGAAACCCGTTTCAAAGAAAAACGAACGTATTGCGTTTGAAAAATTCGGGATACTATGATTAGATATCATGATCCGTAAAGTATTTCATAAAGCGTTTCTGCATGATTGCATACTTGCGGGTCCGCACGCTTCAATTCTCCGGTAGCTGTATAAATAATTCCCGGGCAAATATTGCAGAAGCCGATAAATTTGCAGGTCCTGCACGGTTCAAAATCTGTTTTTTTCATTGCCCGAAGACGATTATACTGCTCTGATGACAATAAAATATCACGAAGCGGCCTTGTATCAAAGATAGAGCCAAACCGTAAGGCACGAAACGATGTGCATGGAGAAATATCCCCTTCAGGGTTTACCACAAGAGATGTAATTCGTCCTTTGCAGAGTTCCAGATGATCTCCCGGTGCTTCCAGCCGTTCGTTCATTACACGCCTGAAACGCTCTTTTGTCTCCTCTGGATAATGCGCAAAATACTGTTTCATAAATTCTTTTGAACGGGAATCGACTGCAGCAAAATCTCCCTTGGCGCCGGGTATTTTAAACGGCGATGAGGTTACATCAAATTTCTTTTTTGAATAGAACAGCTTTGTTTCCATAAGATCTGCAACATTAAAATCCATCGCAGCAATTGAAAGACCGACATTTAATCCATGCTCAATCAGCTTTTCCCCGTTTTTCAGAATTGTATTCATTGCGCCCCGGACCTTGAAATATGAATCATTTATGCGGGGAATATGTGAAAATGCCGACATTTTAATCTTGGCAATATACTTTTTATGCCTGATAATGAAATCAAGATGCTCTTCAGTCAATAGCAATCCGTTGGTAAACAGCGAGACGCTGAAAAAATCTTTGCTTATTGCGTGCTCGATAATCCGGAGAATATCAGCGCGCATAAACGGTTCTCCACCGGTAATTAAAAGACTGAGAATACCGCTGCCGGCAAGCTTGTCGATTACAAACAGGAGCTCTTCTGTTGACAACTCCGGATGCACGCCGGCATGGTCGATAAAGCAGTATTCGCACCGGGCGTTGCAGCGGTGGGTGACCTCCAGTACCGCTACAGTAGGATGTCCTGCCGAGCCAAGCCGCTCGAGGGAGGCATTGATTCTACCCGCTTCGGTCGCGATCATGTTCACCATTTTCAACAATCAGCCTGCCGGCCCGCAACATCTCTGTAAACTCGCTTAAATCTTTTTGTGCGGTTGAGGTATCAACCTCAAATGTGGCGGCAAGATCGGCAATTATGCTCTCGTGGTCCTGCTCTCTTTGCAATCGTTCGAAAATAAACGCTCCGGTCCGGTTAAAGCTGCATATTTGCGCCATTGAACGATCGAGTACAAAGAGTTCATCACCAACTTTTTTTATCGACAAACTGGGACTCAGTGAAAAAGACATAGCTGCCACCAGGGTCATGTATTGTGATTAATTAAATAATCGCTTACGCGCGGACTTTTCGCAAAGTATAGCCGCTCTATCCTGCACTGTGTACACAGCGCAAGTGCATTATTCATGAGCAACTCTGCCTGCAATTGCGATGTTGCGGTTATATACATACTTTGCAGAACAGACAGATATTTGTCGCGGAACCTCATTTGCTCCGCGACTACCCGGCCTCTTGACTTAACGATATAATATAAATTATTAACAACAGAATCGCCATTTTCGCATGACTTCAATGTTTCGGGATTAGTAAACGGTGTTGCATAGACACGATATACACCATTCTCCGGAAGCACAACATTGTATTCGTCATTGAATATTCGCCAATCCGGTTTCAGTATCCCGGCAATTGTGGATTTTCCGCTTTGTGACGGCCCGTACAAAACGGCGGCCTTGCCGTTTCGCGCCGCTGCAGTGCAGTGCAATGGAATGCCGCCACTCTCTATAGTCAAATATGACACGAGATACCTGAGCTGCGACATGAATATCCTGTCGGCCTTTTCATGCTCCGGCGATTTAAATGCAACTCTCAATTCTTTTTTACCGGGATCCAGACAATTGCGGCAATGCTCATTTTCGAGAAATAATCTGCCCTCCGATTCTGCAGAAACAATACCGTATCGCAGCCCGACGGTGTTTTTCGGCATTTCAACAGCATCGAGGCCTGAAACAGTCAGAGAAAAATCAACCGGACTTTCTGTATCGGTACTACCGAAGCGTGATGCTATATCTTGAAAATATTCCGCCGAATGTTTTGGAATATGCCGTTTGGGAACAATGTTGATTTTGAATGAAGCAATCTGCAGGACCAATTTCATTCTTTCCGATCAGATATTTTCTTTCATGCTTCCTGATTTCTCACTGTGAATATACTAGCCCTGCCCAAATATTCGCCAGGTATGCAAACCATAAAGAAATAGAAAAAGGAAGCTGTGACGCTTCCTTAATTTCAGATAATGTATATAATCCTAAATTCCGCAGTTGAATTGCGGCGCTACGCGTAAGCTGTTGCGCAATCTTGAATTGCGAAAAGCCTCGCCTTACCTCTCCGGGTAGGACTATGTTTTTCACAACTCAATCTCACACAACATCTTACACGTATCATCCACACTCAACTGCGGAATTTAGGATAATTGCTGTTTATAAAAGCTGGAGAACCCCCTGAGGTACCATATTGGCCTGTGACAGCATCGCTACGGATGAATTCGACAGAATCTGGTTCCGGGTAAACTGGGTGGCCTCCTGAGCAAAATCCGCATCCCGTATTGCAGATTCAGCAGACTGCTGATTTGCCTGCCCCGTGGCCATATTGCTTACCGCCGCCTCAAGCCGGTTGGTTATGGCGCCTATCTGCGCCCGCATCTGGTTGACCCGCTTCAAGCCGGTAACCTGCGTTCCACCGATAAGCTGCTCAGGATCGCCGTCGATAATGTCCTGGATAAATTCAAGCTTGCTCTGGACAGTATCCCCGCTATATGAAAAAGCAATAAGAGCATCATAGCCGCCATCCGACACATCGGTAATATCCCATCCAAACGCATTGCCCGCGGTTTCGATAACAACGTCGCCGTCGATACCAGCGGCAGGCGACGGTCCTAATATACTGTTGCTGTCCATCTGACCGAACTGGATTGTCATCATATTGGCAGCACCTTTATCCCACGACTCAGCGGCCGCGCCGCTGTTATATGCCGTGGCATCCGCGGAACTGTAATTTGCACCGATCATCATGTTGAAATGATGAGCACTGGCATTGTCATTCGCGCCGAAAACTGAATCTTCGTTATTATCCCATGCATTTCTTGCATCGGCAAGCTTGTGCGGGGTCTCTTCAGCCCAGTTTTGTGTATATACACGCGCAACAGCATCACCCTCGGTAATTTCCGGCGTAGCGAAAATCTGCATGCCGTTATAATTTGCGGTCGCTGCAATCCTGTCGAGTTCGTCTATCAGTTGACTGAATTCCTGCCCCATATATTGCCGCTCGGTATCAGTGTATGTATCGTTCTTTGCCTGGATTACCAGCTCGCGCATCCGCTGAAGAATTTCAGTCTGTTCGTTTAAAGCACCGTCGGCAATATTCAGAAGCGCTATGGCATCCTGGGCATTCCTCATGGCTTGTCCGAGACCGCGTACCTGGGTCCGCAGGTTTTCGGAAACACCGAGTCCCGCAGCATCATCAGCAGCAGTGTTAATTCGAAGTCCTGTCGACAATCGCTCAAGCGATTTGCTCATTTCCCTGTTTACTTTAAACAGGGCCCCCTGCCCTACCATGGACGCAATATTGTGGTTGATTCGCATACTCATAGGCCAACATCCTTGTTGGTGGTTAGATTTCAGGCATCGCTCATCCCTGCGCCTGAAGAGAGCAATAGCTCTCTACTCATAATAATCGGAAAATATTAGGCGCACTTAAACAATAATCGAATTTTTTTCTCCTTTTCAGAGCATGTATGTATCTTTTCCTGTTATGTTTATCGGCATATCAGAGAAATACTTTAGTAACTTTTTAAATTTTTTGTGTTTCAATTACACAGATACGTCATGTATATTTATGATTCCAAAATGAAATGCGATAGTTCAAAGAAGCTTTTTTACGATGTACCCAGCCTGTGCCGGTACCTTGAACCGCTGAGAAACCACGGAAAATCTCTTGTTACAACTAATGGCTGCTTTGATATTATCCACGCGGGGCATATCCGGTATCTCAATGAAGCAGCCGAGCTCGGCGACGTGCTGGTCGCAGGCATTAATTCTGATGAGAGCGTGCGGAGGCTGAAGGGCGCAACACGCCCCGTACAGTCCGAAAAGGACCGGGCAGCGATTCTGGCATCGCTCTGCATGATTGATGCTGTTTTTATTTTTAATGACCGCGATCCCTGTGCATTTCTCGAAATCCTGAAACCCGACATACATGTCAAGGGTGGAGACTATCCCAACGAAATAATTGAGAAGCCGGTTGTTGAAAAATACGGAGGAATAATCAGGGTTCTTTCATTGCAGCAGGGAGTTTCAACCACCGGTATAATCAGCAAAATCCGTTCTTCATGAACCTTCACGGTAAATAAATAATATATTGATATTCTTATTATTAAATAGTAATATTTAATTGCATAATGCTGTAGTGTTTGATTCAATAAAGCCATCATGTAATTTCAAATAATTGTCGAGACTATCGGATCGGGGTCAGGGCCGGCATATAGCAGAATTTGCATTCCGGTTGCAGAACGCCGATTCTCTGTCTCCGGGGAGCTTAAAAGTATGGCCTCAGCAAAAGATACTGAAATCCAGCAACTTGAACAACGCCTGGACAGCAATGCCGATTCTCTGATTTTCTCCCGCCTTGCCGATTCCTATCGCAAACAGGGCGACATACAAAAGGCAATCAACATCAGTGTTGGCGGGCTTGAAAGGCACCCCTGGTATGTTACCGGGCACATTATTCTCGGGCGATGCTATCTTGAACAGCAAAACCATCAGGAGGCAATACAGGAATTCACGCAGGTATGCCGCCTTGACCGACGCAATCTGATTGCACTCAAAATGCTTGCAGACATCTATTCAAAGCAGGGGATGGAAGACAAGGCCGGAGACCTTTACTCCCTTCTGTTGAAAATGGACCCTGAAAACGCCTCTCTTGTTAATCTGGCGCGGAATTATAAAAGCTCCGGAAAAAGCGACATCTTTAAAATAATCGGCATAGAGCAGTCTTCCCGGGCGGATTCAGGCGATACGGCAGAAACCGCTGCACCAGCCGGAGAGCCTTCCACACAAAATGCTGAACAACCCCCGCAACCAGCCGAGCAGCCCGTGTCTGAAGCTGGCCCGCAGGCGAGCATGCAGCCGTTTCCACCCGAAGATGTTGTATCCGATGACGAGGTAGAACACCTGCGTCCCGCGCCTCAGGAACCTGTGGTTGACATTGAAGAGACTGTTGAGGACATTTCCGCCGATGACGGGGAAAATATAACAGGGTCGGATATCGCAAATCGAATGGATATGATGTTTAATGAAAACGGGGAAGCAATTGCCGAGGAAATCGAAGAAGCCGGTGGGGAACCTGTTGTTGAAGAATCTGTTGACGGGCCTCAAATCGAACCCCTCCCAGATCAACCGCCGGACACTCCGTCATTAACCGATACGGCAATATCGGATAGCCTTTCGAATATTCCCTCCTCTGATGACATAGCATCGCGCGTTGAAGCAATGTTCGGTGAAGAATCCGATGTTGCCGGGGGTGAAGAAACAGCCGCCGCGCCTGAAACGCCGAACACTGAGCCTGCTGCACCGGAAATGAAAATAGAGGATATGGCACCCTCGCAAGACGTACAGGGTGAGGATATTTCTTCGCGTATTGAAGAAATGTTTGAAGAAGAGCCGGCCGCGATACAGGAAGAGGCAACCGTACCGCAAACTCACGAACCCATCGAAACAGAACAGGGATTTTCCGATGATTCCGTGGAAGGCGCCCTCTCACAGGGCACTGCACAGGAAACTTCCGAGGCAAGTGATGACGACAGGGAAACGCTTGTCAAAGAAAACAAAGCGCACGAAACATCCGATGAACAGGGTGGTATCAACGGTGATGACGTGTCGTCCCGAATGGACGATATCTTTGAAGACAAGGAGGCCGCGCCTGAAACTGCTGAAATGGTGACATCACCGTCGGAAACAGATATGAGTGGAGAGAATGTAACCTCGGGCATCGATGAAATGTTCGAGGACGAAACGGCCGTAACTACCGAAACAGAGGAACAGAACCTGAGCGAAACCGCTGCCGTGGACCTCTCGGACACAAGCACTGTCGAAACCGGAAAGGACACTGCACCGCAACAGGAAGAAAATCAGAATGTCCAAACTGATATCAGCGGTGATGACGTTACCTCGCGTATCAATGAAATGTTCGAGGAGAAAACTGCCGGTGAAGATGCTTCAGAGAATGCTCTCAGTGAGACAACCACAGTTGACCTTCCGGAAAGTAGTAGGCAAACCGGCGAAACAGAACAGGATGAGGTTTCACCTGAAACTCAGTCGCCGGATACGGACATAAGCGGTGAAGACGTTACCTCCCGGATTGAGGAAATGTTCGGTGAAGAGGACGCCGGTGCCGCTGCTGTTCAGGAAACCGCTCAGCCGGAGGAGCACGTCGCAGCGGATGAAACGCCTGCTGATGATACCGGTGCAGACAAATTGGATACAGGTGAGCAGGAAATTGACACAAGCGAACTTGAAAAGACCGTCGCACTTGAACAACCCGGTCCTGCCCCGGATATGGAACCGACCCCTGCTGAAAATGCAATCGACAAGGCAATTACTACCGAAAATTATATCCCCGATTCGATAGAAGAAGCCCGGACGGTGGCTATTGACCGGAGCGCGATTGATGAAGCTATTTCCGACAAAATGCAAAGAGAAACCCAGGAAAGCCTTCCTACCGAAGAGATCGATATTGGAAAGAAAAGCGATGCAGTTACCGGCGACGACGTTTCGAGCCGGGTTGACGAGCTGTTTACCGATGAAGAAAACACCGGTGTGGATGACGCGACCGCTGAAATTCAGCACCACGAACCCGCTACTGATGAATCTCCTGTTGCCGCAAGGGATGAGGAACCCGAGGATTTCAGTACGATCGGGGCCTCGCTCGAAAATACTATCGATGAAGCCACTGTCGACCTTCCTGCAGACATTGCCGGAGAGGATGTCGGTCAGCGGCTTGACGAAATGTTCCCCGACGACACATTGACTTCTGAAACTCCGGACGCAGATATTGTTCCTGATGATGATGATTCCGGAGAGGAAGTAAGCGGGGGATTCTATACTATTGCCGGCGAAAATGCCGGTGATACGGCAACGGACACGGAGGGTCTTGACAATGTACACAGGCTCGATGTTGACAATTCAATTTCCGAATACGATCTTCCGCAG
>WJKA01000421.1 GCA_014729375.1 Chitinivibrionales bacterium | reverse complement strand
ACTGATGCCCCCCCTGGCAAACCGCCTTGAAAAGGACCGGATCCGTATTGATCTGTCAAGCGAAGCTGCGATGCTTTACTCGCAGCATATCGATCCGCTGAGAAAAATTGCCGAAACGCTTGCGCCCGGCGATTATA
The DNA here is from genome assembly GCA_014729375.1 of Chitinivibrionales bacterium. Taxonomy (GTDB): domain Bacteria; phylum Fibrobacterota; class Chitinivibrionia; order Chitinivibrionales; family WJKA01; genus WJKA01. The sequence goes on along the minus strand of WJKA01000421.1, from coordinate 7,963 downwards.
TCCTGCGCGAGTCCAATCTGGAGGATGTTTTCCTGAAAACCACCGGAAGAGGGCTTAATGAAATCCAGTGACGGCTATGCCTATCCGCCCCTTCCTGCACGACTCTACGGGGTCTGGTTCAGGCACATGCGGGTGTATACTAAAAACCTCCTCAGCAACGGCCTTCCGCCTTTTCTGGAGCCTCTGATTTTCCTCGGAGGCATCGGCTTGGGCCTGGGTAAATATATCACCGAGATGGACGGCGTACCGTATATCGAATTTCTTGCCACCGGGCTGCTGATGACTTCATCGATGTTCACTGCAGCGTTTGAATGCAGTTTTGGCACGTTTATCAGGCTCGAATTCGACAAAGTATATGACGGCATGCTGGCCGCGCCGATGAATGTCGGGGACCTGATCGCCGGCGAGATAATCTGGGCGGGCACCAAGGGGTTTTTCTTCTCCTGCACAGTACTGATTATTGTCGGCCTGTTCGGTCTGGTCCCGCTGCCTCAGGGACTCCTGGCGCCGTTTATCGGATTTTTCACCGGTGTGATGTTTGCCACGCTCTCACTCACAGTGACTTCATTTGTCAAAACTATCAATCATTTCAATTTTTATTTCACCGGGCTGCTTTCCCCGATGTTCTTTTTTGCCGGTGTGGTATTCCCGCTCGAAAACCTTCCCCCGATAGTCCGTCCGATTGCCGAGATTGTACCCCTGACCCATTCGGTCCGGCTGGTGCGGTCGCTTGCAGCCTGGCAGTGGAACCGCTTTGTGCTGATCGACCTAGCATATATTTTTGTTTTTGTGGCGGTTTTCGGGACCCTGGCAATATCGCGCCTGAAAAAACGGCTGGTGCTCTGATCATGCAGTTTCCCGACCCGGTCCCCGGATTTGCCGTGCTGAATGCCGCTGCCGCAGATTCATCATCGCTTATTTACATGCCCAAAACAGGCTTCCTGCATATCGCCGCGCAGCATATCAGGCTGCACGCAGCTCCGGCAACGGGCGTCCGGAAAACAGCGGTTGCTCTTCCAGGACATATTTTACTGCAATCCACCGGCACGACCATCCAGTTGCACACAGGAGAAAGGAAGCTTTATCATGGCACAACTGAAATCCGGCGACACAGCCCCGGCTTTTGCACTGAAAGACCAGAACGGAGCCGACAAACGGCTGAGCGATTTTGCGGGAAAAAAAGTGCTCCTCTATTTTTACCCGAAAGCCGATACTCCCGGCTGCACCACACAGTCCTGTTCGGTACGCGATTCACTGAGCGAACTTTCGCAAAAGGGCATTGTCGCGCTGGGAATCAGCCCGGACCTTCCGGAAAAACAGACAAAATTCGACAAAAAACACGGGCTTGGATTTCCGCTCCTTTCCGATCCCGACCACGCGGTCGCGAAAAAATACGGCGTGTGGGGTGAAAAATCGATGTATGAAAAAAAATATATGGGAATCAACCGCTCGAGCTTTTTTATCGACGAAACCGGTGCAATAATCCAGGCCTGGTATAAAGTAGCCCCAAAAGACACGGTCCCCAATGTGATGAAAATTATTTAAATTTAAATCACCAGAGGAAAGGACTATTATTTATTTTATTGGCGGACTAACCTGAAAATATGCTGCAGATACCTGCACGTGCAGGAAAAATCTGGCAAAAGGGGCAGAATGAGCCGTCCGAGCATAACGCTTTCTTCTCCATCTGACGGGATTGTTATTTCCAACAGGTCTCTGGTGACCGTTCCCGACGGCAGCGTGCCGGTGAAACTGGGTTCAGGCACTGTTGTGCGCAAAATCGGTGAAGGAAGTGTCGGGACTGTTTACGAAATATATAATGATATGAACGGGGAAAAGCGGGCTGTCAAGCTGATGCATCCTGATTTCACCCCGCAGAGCAAGCATGAATTTATCAGTGAAAGCAAAATTCTTGCGCAGCTCGATAATCCGAACATGACCCGTGTATTCGCCATGGGCGAGTGGCACGGTATCCCCTGGCGCGAGCTGGAGTTTATTGACGGTATCACGCTGGACAGACTTATCGCGGCAAAGGGGGCGCTTCCGCTTGAAGTCGCGCTTTCTCTGGCCATAGTAATTGCCGAAACGCTCCATTATACGCACCATTGCTCGTACAAAGTCGACAAGCGACGGCACCACGGGCTTATCCACGGCGACCTGAAACCATCGAACATCCATATCCTTGATGACGGCCGTGTCAAGTTGACCGATTTCGGCATTGTGTCCTCTCATAATGCCTCGCGGCATGCGTTTGACGGTACCGTCACCGGATCGCTCCAGTATGTTGCCCCGGAAATTCTCGATGAACACGAGCTCGACCACCGGTCGGACATGTATTCGTTCGGCTGCGTGCTGTACGAAATGCTGACCGGCGCAATGGCGTTTCCCGACCTACATATCGCTGCGCTGCTGCCGAAACGGCTCGCCAACGAATACGCACCACTTGACATTAAGGCCCACCGTTTCCCGAAAGCACTGCAAAACCTCATCCGGCGCTGTCTTGAGAACAATCCCGGGGACCGCCCTGAAAGCATGGGCAAAATCGCCAATGCATCCAGAGCTGTTCTGAAATTATATACCGGTCTTTCTCACAAAGAAATAATCGACATTTTCTGCAGCACGAATTTCGACAAGAAAAATATCCTTGCCCGAAGAAAAAAGCAATGGAAACCTGCGGCAATAGCAGTCGCTGCGGGTACGGCGGCAGTGCTTGGAATTATCAGTGTTGTGAGCCAATTCGGGGAACAGGCGCCCGCTCAGTCCCGTGCCGGGGATTCAGGCGATATAGGGTCTGTGCAGTCCGTATCAGCAGCCTTTCCCCGGGAGTCGGAACCGCGTGGCGGGCCGTTTTTTTCCGTGCAATCGCCGCACGGACCGCCGGGCAAGAACCAGCCGGGGCAGCCGGCAAAAAAAAAGCCTGCTGCTGAAAAACGCACCCCGTCAAGAAACAGCCATTCAGCAAAACAGGCGAAGCCGCTGCTGCAGGAAAAAACCGTGCAACCAGAAACAGGCAGCATGGAGCTTGAAGCAACCTATGGCACCGACAACCTTCCGATTATACTTCATAAAGCAGTTGCGGCCGCAAATTATGATCATGCTCAACAGGCACTGAAATCCATGCCGCCGCACCTGCGCGACACTCCGGAAGTGCGGGTTCTGGAGATGCGCATGCTGCTGGCGCAGGAAAAGGCCGGCAAAGCCTGGTTTGACTCGCATGATATCAACGATGCCGAGTTTTACTATGAAAAAGGACGGTTTTATCTTGGTATAGCCGGATTTGAAAAGGCCATTGATGCGCTGGTAAAAGCGAAAACAGCGCAGAGCAGTCTGCTCGATGAAAGCCATATTCACCGGGAAGCCACTATCTGGGAAGCGCGGGCCCTGTCGAGATATTATTATGCACAGCCCTCCGACAGCCGCAAACAGGCCGCTGTAGAAAAATGGAGCGAAATCCAGTCCGCGTACAACGATAAAAAATCCCACCCTTTCTACGCTGAAGCAACCAAGAGCAAGAGCGCGATTCTGAACCCGCCGCTGCAGAGGTGAACCCACTGAAATCAAACGCTCATCATACTTCTCACAAAAAACCAGCCAAAAAACATGTCCCGGTGTAATAATTTTTATTATTTATATATACTCCCGTACAGGAATATACCGGCACACGCGCGGTGCGGGTGATGAATTCAATCCGCAGAGGAAGCGACAGGCTTGGTAATCCCCTCAATACAGCGGGCAAATGCCGGTGTTTCTCATTCTTGACAAAAACATCGACACCAGACTGTGTGTTTAATGAACAGGCCGAAAATTACAATTTTCCAATTTCATGTTCCGGATTTCGTCCGTGCGCCTGTCGACTGGCGCTCGATAATCATACCGTCAACCTCGACAGGTTTTCCGCTGTTTGCATGAGGCAATTCCTGACGGTTGAGGAGGTATCGCACCATAAGCCGCACAATGGCGCGGATATTGAAATTGTACGAGGTTATTCCGCACCGGAGCGATTCATAGGAGTCGTCAAAGCCGACCAGCGAAAGCGTTTCCGGGACCGCTGTTTTTTTCCGGCCCAGATAGTCGTGCGCGGCAAGCGCAACATCGTCATTGGCACACACCCAGGCGGTAATTTCTTTATATTCTGCGGCTTTGTCAAACAGTGATTCGAGCCGGCTCCCCAGTTCCGCCCTGGTCATCACGCGCTCGGGAATTACAAAATAGAAATAGGGATCGAGCGCGCGGGCCATGTATAAAGGATTTTTTTCTTTCCACTGTTCATAGCTTTTCTGGAGACCGTGCAGGTCGCACGCATGACCGATCTGGTCCCGGTAGAAATTGTGGATAACCGGAGGGTTGTCAAATACCAGCGAGAGTACCTTATTCTCCGGATCGGCAGTGGTGAATGTTTTCATAAGACCGCTGTACCGGTTATGCGACCAGGCAGACAAATGAAACGGAGAAATATACGCGATTTGCCGGTGCCCGAGATTGAGCAGATACCGGGCCACCTCCTCACCGGGTCGTGATGATACTGCAGCGGAAAAGAACCGGAAATCCCGCTTACGCAGAAACTGCGCCATCTCCCATCCACCGACAAGGTCAAGCACGGCAACAGGTTTTTCGAAATGTGTCAAGTACCGGATTATTATCTGCGGATCGATTTCAGGAGAAACAACGACAAACAGATACCCCAGGGTGTCCGGTGAATCCTGCGGTCCGCCGGATTTTCCATAAAGGTCAATCCAGCTCAACCGGTCATTTTGCATGAAATAGCCCGAAATATCAAGCTTTACATAAGCGCGGGAGCATTCGGCTTCAAGTCCCCGGAGTAAATCTTCATTCAATATCTCCAGCTTGTACTCTTCACGAATATTGCTGAATATAATCAGTACGATCCTGCTCCCCGATTGCCGCGCACTGACCTGCGGCACCATATAGGTCTTGTTGCAGGGAACAATTACGCCCCTAACGCACAGATACTCGCAGGCCTTCTTGCATGTTGTAAAGGTGCAGTTGTAGCGGTGCTGAAGCTCCTTGAATGACGGAAACGGCTGGTTCACCGGATAGTAGCCGTTCAAAACGTCACGCTCAACACGCTGCGCAATCCTCTCCCAGAGAAATCCTTTTGATGACGGCTGCGTATCGATCGTGAGTATCGTGTCTTCAATATGCGGGCAGTACTCAGCAGCCTGGTGACTTATCCGGTATCGCTGACCATGCACGCCGAGCAGCACACCCTCATTTTTCAACACATTGACCGCTTTCCACATCGTTACAACCGAAACACCGGCGTCCTTTGCCAGAACGGCAATTGGCGGAAGGAACTCATCGCCCCCCCATTTTTTCGTGAGTATTCCGTTGATAATAAAGTTTATTGAACCGGCTACTGCCGGCGGCCTTTTTCTGGCCATGATTAACCTCCTGAATTTTACGTCTTTTATAAAATATGAAAACAAATTAACTCTGCGCAATTGCCGGCTGATTTTTATTTGGGTAGATTGAGCAATTGTATGAAAAAGTATGAGTATCCGCATTTTATACAGGAATGAAAGAAAGGAAGGAACATTTGGAAAGTCCATGGCATATATCCGAAAATTCATTTAATCCATCCGTCCTGCGCGCACAGGAAACAGTATTTACTACCGGGAACGGCTATTGCGGCGTCCGCGGCTCATTCGAAGAGGGCTATCCGGGCGATAATCCCACAACAATGATTGCCGGTGTGTACGATAAAGTCCCGCTCGAAAATTCGGAGATGGCAAATGTGCCGAATCCTCTGTATCTGGTGCTCTATATCAACGGTGAGCGGTTCCGCATGGACCGCGGTGAGCTGCTTGACTATTCCCGCATACTCAACATGAAAAACGGCATGCTCACACGCACTGTACGGTGGCGCAGCCCGGAGGGGGATACGGTCGACCTGGCATTCGAGCGGTTCGCCTCACTGGCAGACCCTCACTGCATTGCAATCAAATGCTCGGCAACACCTGTGGACTTTTCGGGCACCATTGAATTCCGCAGCGGCATTTACGGATACATGGTTACCGAGGGACGGTGTCACTGGAGGCCCTGTGACCAGGGATCTCCCGACAGGCAGAGCGTGTATCTGCACACGGCAATGCTTTCCGGGGAATTCGAGTTGTGTGAAGCCGCGCAGTTCACGGTTGACGGGGCTCAGGATGTTGTGTACGACTATTGCGACTGCGACTTTTTCCCGTTCACCACCGCGCGGGCAAGCGTCCGTAAAGGAGAAACCATTACTGCGCAGAAGCTTGTCTCGACGTTTACAAGCAGGGATACCGCAGGGCCGCAGGAAGCCGCTCGTTCTCATCTGTCGGTTGTCTGCACTAAAGGATACGACAAAATTCTCTCCGAAAATAACGCCCGGTGGGACCAGGTATGGGATCGCTCGAATATTACTATTGAAGGCGATGATGAAGCCGATCGTGCGGTCAGGTACAATATCTTTCAGCTCCTTATTGCCGCGCCCTGGAACGATGAAAAAGTAAGTTTTGCGGTGAAAACGCTCTCGGGTCTGGGATACCGGAACCATGTCCTGTGGGAGGCCGAAACCTGTATGTCGTCGCTGTTTATCTGTACGCAGCCGGAGGTTGCGCGAAATGCATTGATGTACCGGTATCACACGCTTGACGGTGCGCGGAAAAAAGCGAAAAAATACGGCTGTAAAGGGGCCATGTTTCCCTGGGAAGGCGATCACACCGGCGATGAAAAAATACCGTCAATGGTACCCCACCACTACGGCGAGCTCATTCCTATACCCTTTGTTAAGTGCCAGATACATAACACATCCGGTGTCGGCTGGGCGGTCATGCAATACTGGAATTATACCGGTGATGATGATTTTATGCGCGAGTATGGCGTCGAGCTGCTGGTTGAAATTGCCCGGTTCTGGAGCTCTCGATCGACCTGGAATGAACACGAAAAACGTTATGAAATTATTGATGTTATTGGTCCTGATGAATATCACTGGCATGTGAATAACAATACCTATACCAATTACATGGCAAAATGGAATATCGAGCAAGCACGCGCGGCACTGTCCTGGCTCGAAAAAGAATTTCCCGAAAAAGCCGAACAACTGAAACAGCGGTGCGAATTGACGAAGGCGACACTTCAGCAATGGAATGACATCATTGCGCTCATGTACTGGCCGTATAATACAGTCACCGGTCTGATGGAGCAGTTTGACGGGTATTTTTCCATGAAAAACACGCTGATTGCAGAGTACGAGCCGCGCTCCATTCCCATGTCGGTCGTGCTTGGCCTTGACGGCATGCAGAAATCCCAGATTATCAAACAGGCCGACGTTATCATGCTGTGCGCGCTCCTGAAAGAACGGTTCGATCCCAAAACCCTCCGGGCCAACTATGAATACTACGCGCCCCGAACCGATCTGACCCACGGATCGGCAATGGCGCCGCCTTTTTATGCGCTTGTTGCAGCCCGATGCGGCAAAGTCGACGAAGCATACCGCCATTTCATGCACGCCGCCAGGATGGACCTTGATGATCTCAAAGGGGACGGCGAAAAAGCGCTTCATGCCTCCTGCCTCGGCGGAACCTGGCAGGCGGTGATTTTCGGGTTCTGCGGGTTTCAGTTGACAGAAGACGGCTACAGCACCGATCCAAATCTGCCGAAACACTGGAAACGCATTTCATTTACGTGCATGCTGCGGGGTAAAAAAGTGCGGATTGCTATTGACAATACAGGCATGCATAGCCGGAACTGCAAACATAGTCAAACAACAATCGGCGCCTGATTGTATCGACAGCCTGGAGTAGTGGAGTGGAGTAGAGGGGGCGGTGGTAGTTTATTACATCGGCAAATAAATACTTCCCACGCACTCACTTACTACCATGAGGTGTGGCACAGTCTTCAGGCTGTGCAGATATCATTTTCTGAATGCACATGCTACATGCGTACGTACGGGAAGTATTTAATTGCCGGAATT